>JASHTQ010000013.1 GCA_030040475.1 Streptosporangiaceae bacterium | reverse complement strand
GCGATGCCCCTGCTGAACAGCCTCATGCCGCGGTTCGCACAAGAGCAGCCGTTCGAGCACACGGCCATCGCCGCCTGCCTGCACGTGACCGCGGAGACCGCGATGCTGGTCCGGCTGCTGCGGGCCGGCGGCGCGACGGTGTCGCTGGCCGCCTCCAACCCGCTGTCCACCCAGGACGACGTGGCCGCCGCGCTGGCCGCGCAGGACGGCATAGAAGTCTTCGCCCGGGCCGGGGTCGACAGGCGCGGCTACTACCGCCACATCGAGCAGGCCCTGCACCAAGGCGCGGACCTAGTCATCGACGACGGCGGCGACCTGGTGCAGACCCTGCACACCAAGCTCCAGCCGAGCCTGAAAACCGTCAAGGGCGGCGTGGAGTCGACCACCACCGGCGTGATCAGGCTGCGCCGGATGGCCGCCGAGGGCGCGCTCGCGTTCCCGGTGATCGCCGCGAACGACACGGCGGCCAAGCGCATGGTGGACAACACCTGCGGCACCGGCCAGTCCGCGATCGACGGGATCCTGCGGGCCACCAACACGCTGCTGGCCGGCAAGACCGTGGTCGTGGCCGGGTTCGGCGCCGGAGGCCGGGGCGTGGCCGAACGCGCCCGCGGCTTCGGCGCCCAGGTCATCGTCACCGAGATCGACCCGGTCCGCGCGCTCGACGCCTCGCTACGGGGATTCCGGGTGCTGCCGATGGCGCAGGCCGCGCCGCTCGGCGAGGTGTTCATCACCGTGACCGGGTCCTGCGACGTGATCGCCGCGGAGCACCTCAAGGCGATGAAGGACGGCGCCATCCTCGCCAACGCCGGGCACTTCGACGCCGAGATCGACGTCCGCGCGCTCGCGGCCAGCGCCCAAGCCGTCCAGCGCGGCGTGCGGCCGCACGTGGACGCCTACGACCTCGGCGACGGCCGGACCCTGCTGCTGCTCGCCGAGGGCCGGGTGGTGAACCTGGTCGCGGCCGAGGGGCACCCGCCCGAGGTGATGGACCTGGCCTTCGGCATCGAGGCGCTCGCGCTTGCCTGGCTGGCGACCAACAGCGGAAAGCTCGCCGTCGGCGTGCACGAGGTGCCCGCGGACATCGACGCGGAGGCGGCCAGGCTCGTGCTCGCCACCATGGGCACGTCGATCGACGTGCTCACCGAGGCCCAGCGCGCCTACCTGGAGTCCTGGCGCATCGGCTCCTAGCCGGCGTCCGGGCCGCCGGCCAGGTAACCGCACGCCGGTCAGGCTCGGCTCCTGGGCGCCCTCGCCGGAGGCGTCAACGTCGTCCGCGTAGTCGCCGACGGCCTGCACCGGGACCGCGACGGGCGGGTCGGCGGGCTCGGTCGCCGGCGGCTGCCTGGTCAGCACCAGCCAGGCGACCAGCCCGAGCGGGTACACGAAGTACCCCCACCTGGTGGCGGGCGCCAGCGTGAACATCACCGCGAGCCCCCAGGCCAGCCGCCACGCGGCGGCGCGCACGTTGGCCGGCGGCCGGAACACGAGCGAGATCGCGAAGCCCAGCCCGGCCGCGGCGAGCAGCCCGACCGCGAGCCAGTGGCCGGGCATCCCGGTGTTGGCGAGCAGGTGCCCGGGCAGCGGGCTGGCCGCAGGCGTCTTGTGCTTGGTCAGGCCGAGCGGGAACAGCACCGTGTTCTGCACGAACGCGGGCGGGTTGGCCAGCGCGGCCGGGGCCATCGCCGCCGACAGGCCGACCGCGACGAGCACGGTCAGGCCGGCGAAGCGCCAGGCGGACCGCAGCGCGTCGCGCGTCGCGAGCATCGCGCTGACCACGGGCAGCGCGGGCCACGCGGTCGCCTTCATCGCGCACGCCACGCCGAGGGCGAGCGCGGCCTTGAACACGCCCGAGGGCCGGGCGATCAGCGCCAGCGTGAGGAACATCAGCGCGATCACCGGCGGGTCGGTGATCCCGATCGCCAGCGGGAACGCGATCACCGGGGAGGCCACCACGAACAGGGTGGACAGCTTCACATGGTGCCGGCACTCCTCGCACCCGTTGTGCGGCACGGCGATGCGGAACGCGAGCCAGATCAAGGTCAGCGACACGGCCGCCAGCCAGACCCGCGGGTCGCCGAGCAGGCCGGTGGCGCCCAGCGCCTTCGGCAGCCCGAACACCGCCATGACCGGCAGGTAGGGGTTGTAGGAGATCCACCCGGCGAACTGCCCCTGCTGCAGGTACGGCGTGCCGTGCTGGAGCAGCAGCGTCGCCGACCTGGAGATCACCAGCACCTCGGGCGTCGGCTGCACCCGGGTCGCCAGCCAGGTCAGCGGCGCGGCAAGCGCCCCGGCCAGCGACATCAGCAGCGGCACCACCATCGGCACCTTCGTGTGCCTGGTGAGCCAGATGAAGACCGAGGTCACCCCGTAGCCGACGGCCGCCCAGATCGCCCAGGTCCGGTCCGCGTGGCCGGTGTCGACCGCCAGGACGGTCGCGTAGATCGTGAACGCGACGTTCGCGGCCAGCAGCCGGCCGCGGCTGAGCCAGTACACGTGGACTGGCGCTGGATGGTCGTTTTCTACCTGCGTGAGTTCCACTGTGCCGGTATCCGCCCGTTCACGTGAATTGTCCCCTGTGTGTCTATTCAGCTGTAGGGCCGGTAAAAACGGTAGAACTGCCCCCGAAACAGGTAAATAAGCCTATCACCAGGTGTTACTGGGCTCACGTTCGGGAAGCTTTGAGGTTCGCATGCTATGGCAGCCGCCAGTCGACGGGCTCGGCGCCTTGCTGCTTGAGAAGCTGATTGGCCCGGCTGAACGGGCGCGAGCCGAAGAAGCCGCCGCCGGCCGAATAAGGGCTCGGGTGCGCCGACTCTATCCGCGCCACCCCGTCGAGCAGCGGCGCGAGCGTCCGCGCGTCGCGTCCCCACAAGATCGCGACCAGCGGCTGCTTGCGCCCGGCAAGCGCCCTGATGGCCTGCTCGGTGACCTCCTCCCAGCCCTTGCCCCGGTGCGATCCCGGCTTGCCCGGCGCGACGGTCAGCACCCGGTTGAGCAGCAGCACGCCGCGATCGGCCCACGGGGACAGGTCGCCGGTGGCGGGGGTCGGGAAGCCGAGGTCCGCGGTGTACTCCTCGAAGATGTTGACCAGGCTCGGCGGCAGCCGGCGCACGTCGGGCGCGACCGAGAAGCTCAGCCCGACGGGGTTGCCCGGCGTGGGGTAGGGGTCCTGCCCGACGATCAGCACCCGCACGTCGTGCAGCGGCTGCTTGAACGCCCGCAGCACGTTCTCGCCCGCGGGCAGGTAGCGCCGGCCCGCGGCGACCTCGGCGCGCAGGAAGTCCCCCATCGCGGCGATCCGGCCGGCCACCGGTTCGAGCGCATCCGCCCAGCCAGGGTCGATGATCGTCCGCAGCGGCTCCGCCATGACCAGTAACTGTAACCTTCCTGAGTGCCAGCCGAAGATCAAAACCTTTTACTACCGAACGGGAGGTGGTTTCTGTGACGCGAACCGGCCCGGTAACTCCGTGGCTATCTCCCAGTTGTCTCACGCGCCTCATAGGTCCCACCACTCGGTAGCCGGCCCGCCCTGTAGGGGGCTTGTGTCCCCCCAGCCCCGCGTATCGGGGCCTGTGCGCCACGCGCCCCATATGACCTCGCGCCTCTGTGTCTCCTCGGCCCTGTCTATCGGGGCCTGTGCGCCACGCGCCCCGAATCCTCCTCCCGCTCCGGCCACGCCCTGGTGGGGGTCCGGCCGAGGGAGCGGTCGGCCGCCGCGATCGCGGCGGCGTCGAAGGGCGCGGCGCCGCGCTGGTCGTTGTTGAAGTAGACGTACACGTCCGCGTCGTCGGGCCAGGTCGCCGCGCAGCGCTGCGCCCAGGCGCGCAGCGTCCGCTCGCGGTAGCGCGGCCACTGCGCTGCGTCGCCCTCGTGGCACCGCAGGTAGCCCCAGCCGGCCGTCCGCCACAGCGGGGTGACCGCGCTGCCCCGCCGGTCGGCCCAGACCAGCGCCGCGTTCCGCCTGGCGAGCAGGTCGCGCACCTGGTCGGTCCACCACGACTCGTGCCGCGGCTCGACCGCCACCCGGATCGGCGCGGGGAACTGGGCCAGGCAGTCGTCGAGCAGCGCGGGCTCGGCGCGCAGGTCAGGCGGAAGCTGCAGCAGCACCGGGCCGAGCCGGCCGCCCAGGCCCGCGGCGGCCGCCAGCAGCCTGCGAACAGGCTCCGCCGGGTCGCGCAGCCTGCGGATATGGGTGAGGTAGCGGCTCGCCTTCACGGTCATGACGAAGTCGCCGGGCACCCGTTGCCGCCACGTGCCGAAGGTCTCCTCGGCCGGGAGCCGGTAGAACGTCCCGTTGTTCTCGACCGTGGCGAACTGCCCCGCGTAGTGCTCCAGCCACAGCCGCTGCGGCAGTTTGTCGGGGTAGAAGACGCCGCGCCAGTCCCGGTACTGCCAGCCCGAGGTGCCGACCACAAGACCCACGCTGGTCCTCCAGGTGGCACGCGATTTGGTTTGATTTACCCCCGTATCGGAAAAGCTATCCCTGAACGGGTGTCGCGTAGCAGGAAAATGAGGGTAGCCTGCGTCCACGCAGAGTCAATCACATGGAACGATGGGGCCCATGAAAGGACGTGTGCTGGTCGTCGACGACGACGCCGCCCTCGCCGAGATGCTTGGCATCGTACTTCGCGGTGAGGGGTTCGAGCCGACCTTCGTAGCCGACGGCGACAAGGCGGTGGAGGTGTTCAGGGACTCCCGGCCCGACCTGGTGCTGCTCGACCTGATGTTGCCCGGCTCCGACGGGATCGACGTGTGTCGGCAGATTCGCGCCGAGTCCGGGGTGCCGATCGTCATGCTGACCGCCAAGACCGACACCGTGGACGTCGTGCTCGGCCTGGAGTCCGGCGCCGACGACTACATCGTGAAGCCGTTCAAGTCCAAGGAACTCGTCGCCAGGGTCCGGGCCAGGCTGCGCCGCACCGACGAGCCCGCGCCCGAGATGCTGCAGATCGGCGACATCGTCATCGACGTGGCAGGCCACTCGGTCAAGCGCGACGGCGAGACGCTCAACCTCACCCCGCTGGAGTTCGACCTGCTCGTCGCGCTGGCTCGCAAGCCGAGGCAGGTCTTCACCAGGGAGGTGCTGCTCGAGCAGGTCTGGGGCTACCGGCACGCGGCGGACACCCGGCTGGTCAACGTGCACGTCCAGCGGCTGCGCGCCAAGATCGAGAAGGATCCCGAGCATCCGGAGATCGTGGTCACCGTGCGCGGGGTCGGCTACAAGGCAGGACCTGGCTAAGCAAGCGGGTCGGTGAAGGTGGCAGCGGGAAGCACGGGTCGGCACCGTACCTGGACGATGTCGTTCCGCAGGTCGCCGCTGATGCGCGCGGTCCTCAGGCGGCTGCCGCGCCGGGTGAAGCGCTGGCTGCGGGTCGGCCGCCGGTGGCAGCGCTACCTGGTCGCGCAGCTGAACAGCCGCTGGCACCGCTCGCTGCAGTTCCGGGTGGTCTCGACCACCCTCGTGCTGTCCGCGCTCGTCATCGCCGTGCTCGGCTTCTTCCTCGTCCAGTCGATAGCCGCGGGGCTGCTGCACGCCGCGGAGAGGTCCGCGATCACGCAGGTGGACGACGGCCGCCAGTCCGCCGAGGCGCAGACCGCGGTCAACGTGCTCGCGCAGCCCTCCTCGCAGGCCGGCGCGCCGACCAGCGCGGTCAGCGTCGCCCTGAACATCACCAGGACCCTGCAGGAGGCCAGCGGCACCTCGGGCAGCTACCTGGTCTTCGTGCAGCTGACCGCCGCCGCGGACGCCTCCGTGCCGTGGGTGGGCCAGCGTGAGGTCAACGTCTCGGCGACGATCCCGCAGGCCCTGCTCCAGCAGGTGTCGACGGAGCAGGTCAACGACGAGTCGGTGAACGAGAACAACGCCATCCCGTGGTACCAGCCGACGACGCTCGTCTACGAGCAGGGGCAGGGCAGCGCCGCCCCGGCCCTGGCCGCGGGCGTCCCGCTCGGCGCCTACTACCAGCTCTACTACGTGTTCCCGTTCACCGCGCAGCAGCAGACCCTGCTGCTCGTCCAGCAGGTGCTGATCGGCGTCGGGCTCGCCCTCGTCGTGCTGCTCGCCGCGATCGCGTCGCTGGTCACCCGCTGGGTCGTGGTGCCGGTCCGGCACGCCGCGCAGGCGGCCAGGCTGCTGTCGGACGGGAATCTGGGGGAGCGGCTGCCGGTGCTCGGCCGCGACGACCTGGCCGCGCTCGCCACGTCGTTCAACGAGATGGCGGCCAGCCTGCAGGACAAGCTCCGCGAGCTCGAGGAGCTGTCCCAGGTGCAGCGGCAGTTCGTGTCCGACGTGTCGCACGAGCTGCGGACGCCGCTTTCCACCATCAAGATGGCCGCCGACCTGCTGTTCGAGTCCAGGGCGGAGCTCGACGCCGCGGCCGCCAGGTCCGCCGAGCTGTTGCAGAGCCAGCTGGACCGGTTCGAGTCGCTGCTGGTCGACCTGCTCGAGATCAGCAGGTTCGACGCGGGCGCCGCCACCCTGGACGCCGACCTCGCCGACGTGTGCGACCTGGTCCGGATCTCGGCCGAGGACGCGCAGCAGCTGGCCGAGCGCCGCGGCAGCCGGATCGAGTTCAGGCTGCCCGCGACCGGGTGCATCGCCGAGGTGGATCGCCGTCGGGTCGCCCGCATCCTGCGCAACATCCTGGTCAACGCGGTCGAGCACGGCGAGGGCAGGGACGTGGTGGTCACCACGGCGATGGACAGCGACGCGGTCGCCGTCTCGGTGCGGGACTACGGCGTGGGACTGCGGCCCGGCGAGGAGCAGCGGGTCTTCGAGCGGTTCTGGCGAGCCGACCCGGCCAGGGCGCGCACCACCGGCGGCACCGGCCTTGGCCTGGCGATCTCGCTCGAGGACGCGCACCTGCACGGCGGATGGCTGCAGGCCTGGGGCGAGCGCGGCCGGGGCTCGGTGTTCCGGCTCACCCTGCCGCGGGTGGCCAGGGCGCCGCTCGCGGGTTCGCCGCTGCCGCTCGGCCCGGACGAGGCGGAGATCACCGGCCTCGGCGGCACCGGCCCCTTCCCCGCGGTCGCCGACGCGACCGGCCCCTTCCCCGCCGTGACCGACGGCGCTGGGCCCTTCCCGACGGTGCCCGACGGCACGGGGGTCTCCTCCCGTGGCTAGCGGCGTCCGGTTGCGGGCCCGCGCCCGGCGAGTCGCGGCGGTGGTCGCCGCGGTCGCCGCGGTCGCCTCGGTGGCCGGCTGCGTGGGCATGCCGAACAGCGGCCCGCCCGGTTCTGCCACCGCCGTCCAGGCGAGCGCGCTTCCCGACCTGAACACCGGCCTGTTCGCGGCGGCGCCGACGCCCGGCGCCCAGCCCTGGGAGATCGTGCAGGGGTTCTTGACCGCGAGCGCCAGCTACCCCATCGACGCGGTCGCGCTGGCCTACCTGGCCAGCAAGAAGTGGGACCCGGCCTGGTCGGTCACCGTGTTCAGCACGTTCAACGTGCCGCACCACGCCGACATCAGGTCGGCGGGCAAGCACGGCGGCAAGCGCGCCACGGTGGACTTCAGCGGCCCGGTGCAGGCCGCGTTCAACGCCACCGGCCAGTACGTTTCGGCCAAGGACCAGGTGCAGAAGGCGGGCGCCTACGCCTTCCAGCTCGTGCAGGTGAACGGGCAGTGGCGGATCTCCAACCCGCCCGACTACCGGATCATCCCGGCGTGGGAGTTCCCGCTGGCCTACAAGGCGGAGGACCTGTACTACTTCGCGCCGACCGGCCACGTGCTGGTCCCCGACTCGGTCTTCGTGCCGCTCGGCACCTCGCCGGAGCAGCTGGTGAAGACGCTGGTGACCGCGCTCACCGCCGACCCGCAGACGCCCTGGCTGCAGCAGGGGGTGGCGGTCACCAAGTTCCCGCGCGGCACCAAGGTGCTCGGCGTCACCCTCGACGGCCCGGCCGTCACGGTGAACCTCGGCGGCACCGCCATGGCCAAGGCCAGCTACGCGCAGCTCGAGGAGGTCTCTGCCCAGCTGGTCTGGACGCTGACCGGCTCGCAGGCCAGCCCGTCCACGATCCAGTCGGTCGAGCTCGAGATCGACGGCAGGCCCTTCACCCCGGCGACGTCGGTCTGCCGGGTGGACCAGTCGCAGAGCACCTTCCAGAAGCTGGCCGCGTTCGGGTGCGACAACCCGTATCCGTCGGCGCCGACGAGCTTCTCCTACGTCGACCTGGGGCAGGCGTGGCTGCGCTGCGGCTCGGAGGCGCAGGTCCAGCAGGAGCAGATCGGCCCCGTGGTGCCGCTGGAGGGCCGCGACGGCACGCTGGCCGGGACCGGGTGCCCCGCCTCCGGGTTCGTGTCGATCAATTCGCCGGCCGCGCCGGCGGCGCAGATTACCTCGCTGCCCGCCATGTCCCTGCTGGCGGTCTCGCCCGACGGGAAGGACGTGGCCCTGGTGTCGGCCGGCCGGGATGACCTGTACATAGGCACCCTGTCCGGCCGCGCGGTGCAGTTCCCCCGCACGCCGCGCTGGAACGCACCGGACATCACCGCGCTGAGCTGGGATCGCAACGACAACCTGTGGCTGGTGGAGCAGAACTCCATCTACATGGTGTCGGCAAGCGGCGGCAAGCCGGCTCAGGTGGCGGAGTTCGCCGGGATGGTCACCGACCTGAGCGTCGCTCCCGACGGGGTCCGGATCGCGATCATCGTGCAGGACGGCACGGGCAGCCAGCTCGAGCTCGCCGCCGTCAACCCCAGCGGCATCGCGAGCGAGCAGCCGGCCAGCGGCGACATCGGCACGCCGTCGGCGCACCCTTACCTCAGCCAGGCCGTGCCGCTCGGCCCGAACATCACCGATCCGACGTCGCTGACCTGGTACGACGCGGACAACCTGCTCGTGCTCGACCATGCAAGCGGCGGCAACACGCTGTGGGAGGTGCCGGTGGACGGGCAGCAGGCCACCGGTCCGCAGCTGACCCCGCCTGGCGCCGTCTCCATCGCCGCCGACGGCGCCGGCAACGCCTTGGTGGCCGGGCTGTCCGACGGCAGGCTGGCCGTCTCGACCGGACTCAGCGTCCAGTGGCAGCCCTTGCTCGACCAACCGGGCCAGGATCCCGCCTATCCGTAGATTACGCATCAAGCGCACGGGGGAGAAAAAGCGTATAAAACTCCCCGGCCGTCAACGTTATGCACCCGTTATGTAACCATTGGTGACTGATCGCCTACATGTCCCCCCTGACATTCACGCTCCGGCGAGCTAGCGTTCATGACATGGCACTCGCCCGGGCCCGTGGTTGCGCCTCGCGTGGTCTGCTTCCGCGGTATCACGCCGGGCAAGCCGATGCCAGCCGCAGGCGAAACGGCCCACGTAAGGCGACTTCTCGTCGACCGATCACGGTGCGGCTTAGAAGTAAGTCCTGCCCCGCCCCGGGATACGGAGTCCCGGGGACCGGGAGAAGGGCAGTAGTGGCCCAGGTAAGGCCGCGAACCTCTCAGCAGGCGAATGTGGGGTCGAAGACCAGGTCGGCCGGGCGAGTGCCGCCCACAATAATCGGATTGGAGAAGGGGGATCGAGGTGGAAATCATCGTCAGGGGACGCCACATCACCGTCCCTTCGCGTTTCCGTCAGCACGCCACCGCCAAGCTCGCGAAGCTCTCCAAGCTTGACCAGAAGGCGGTCAGGATCGACGTGGAGGTCTCCAACGAGCGCAATCCGAGACAGTCTGACCGCCGGGAGCGGGTGGAGCTGACGATCAGATCGCGGGGTCCCGCCATCAGGGCGGAGGCGGCCGCGGAGGACAGATACGCGGCCCTCGACCTGGCCTTCGCCAAGCTCGAGGCCAGGCTGAGGAAGGCCTCCGACCGGCGCAAGGTCCGGAAGGACACGGTAAGCGCGCGGTCGCCGGGGACGCTGGCCGTGGACCCCTCCGCCGTGTCGGACC
>JASHTQ010000157.1 GCA_030040475.1 Streptosporangiaceae bacterium | reverse complement strand
GGCTTCTTGCGCACCACCCGGCGCCGTGCCTTCGGGTCGTCCCCGGCCTTGGCCAGCGCGCGCTCGTTCTCCACCACGTGCTCGGGCGCCTGGACGACCACCCGCCCGGTCGTGTCGTAGCCCGCCCGCCCGGCCCGGCCGGCGATCTGGTGGAACTCGCGCGCCTGCAGCAGCCTGGTCTTCTTCCCGTCGTACTTGGACAGCGCCGTGAAAAGGACGGTGCGGATCGGCACGTTGATGCCGACGCCGAGGGTGTCCGTGCCGCAGATGACCTTCAGCAGCCCGGCCTGGGCCAGGGTTTCCACCAGCCGCCGGTACCTGGGCAGCATCCCGGCGTGATGGACGCCGATGCCGTGCCGCACCAGCCGGGACAGCGTCTTGCCGAAGCCGGCGGCGAACCGGAAGTCCCCGATCAGGTCCGCGATCGCGTCCTTCTCCGCCCGGCTGCAGACGTTGATGCTCATCAGCGCCTGCGCCTGTTCCAGCGCCGCGGCCTGGGTGAAGTGCACCACGTAGACCGGTGCCTGCCCGGTGCCGAGCAGTTCCTCCAGCGTCTCGTGCAGCGGCTGGACGACGTAGGAGAAGACCAGCGGCACCGGCCGCTCGGCCGAGTGGATCACCGCGGTCGGCCTGCCGGTACGCCGGGTCAGGTCGGCCTCGAACCGGCTCACGTCGCCAAGCGTCGCCGACATCAGCAGGAACTGCACGCCGGGCAGTTCCAGCAGCGGCACCTGCCAGGCCCAGCCGCGTTCGGGGTCGGCGTAGAAGTGGAACTCATCCATCACCACCTGGCCAAGGTCGGCCTCGGCGCCGTCGCGCAGCGCGATGCTGGCAAGCACCTCGGCGGTGCAGCAGATGATGGGCGCGTCGGCGTTGACGCTGGCGTCCCCGGTCATCATGCCGACCTGGGAAGGGCCGAACGCCGCGCACAGGTCGAAGAACTTCTCCGACACCAGCGCCTTGATCGGCGCCGTGTAGTACGTCCGCCTGCCGTCCGCAAGCGCGGCGAAGTGCGCGCCCGCCGCGACCAGGCTCTTGCCGGAGCCGGTGGGGGTGGACAGGATGACGTTCGTCCCGGAGACGATCTCGATGAGGGCGTCCTCCTGGTGCGGGTACAGCGCCAGCCCACGCCGCTTCGCCCACCCGGCGAAGGCGTCGAAGACGTCGTCCGGATCGGCGGTCTGGGGCAGGAGGTCGGTGAGCGTCATGGCTGTTCTATGGTGCCATGGTAAAGGGATGGCAAAGTATGCAGCAGTGAGGCGGGCTCAGGTATTCCGCGCCAGGCCGGCCGGGCCGAGGGTCATCGGCCAGCCGCTGACCGCCGGCGCCGCCCGGATCGCAGGGCCCGCCGCAGCTGGATCGGCTGCGTGACGCCGAACGTGGCTATCCCGCTCAACCCGAAGATCAGCATCAGGGCCGAGGACTGAACCGCCGCCAGCCACAGGATGAAGAAGGACAGCGCCAACCGGATCGTGCCTGTCGCCGCCACGGTCAGCATCCGCTCACCCGCCCGCGCTCTCGGCGGCAGGTCAAGCTGCCCGGCCACGACCGCCACGGCGCGGGTCCACAGCCAGATCGCCACGCTGACGAGCAGTGCCGTCACCAGGACGCCGAGGGCGTACGTTGGTGACTGGTTCCACTGGGCGAACGTCATCGGGCCAGGTACCAGGATGAGGCCGACCAGCGCGCCGAGCGCGCCCGCGGTCGCTGCCGCCGCCCACGCGACCCGGCGGCGGACGTCTGGCCATCCGCCCGCCCGCAGGAACCGGCCGAACGCCGGGAGCGCGATGACGCCACGGGCCAGCACGACGGCCGCGAGCACCGCCGCGATCGCGGCCTCGCCGTCAAGAATGCCCGTCGCCAGTCCTGCCGTCGCCGCGGGTAGCGATACCCCGAACTCGGCCGGGAGGCTCGCCAGAATCCATCCGGCCATGAGGAACGCCCACCACTGGTCGATGCGCCGGCCGAAGGCCACGCGCAGGGCCGCCACCGCCGTCCGCCCGCAGGCACGCGCCTGACCGCGCGTTCGCTCGCGCAGGCCGCCCCAGGCCACGTCCACCCGCAGCCGCAGAGTCGGACGCTGGCCGTCGAGAGTGTCCTCGACCATGGCGAGGAATTCCTCGCCGTACCGCTCCCGCCACGCCCGCGGGTACCAGCGGAGCAGCTTTTCCAGCCCGGTGCGGTCGCGCCTCATGTGGGATACCCCTGCAGCCTGAGCCGTGCCGCGCCCACGACGGTGACCCGCCGCATGTCCGCCAGTGCCTCGGCCAGCGCCGCCGACCCAGCCGCGGTGAGCCGGTACGGCCGCCGCCGATCGTCGCTGCCGACCGCCTCGATCATCCCGCGTTCGTCCAGCCGCGTGATGGCACCGTACAGCGCGCCTGGACCGAGCCTGACCCCGGCGAAATCCTCGATGTCCTTGGCAAGCGCGTGCCCGTGCTTGGGTCCGTCGGCCAGGCTGACCAGGATCAGCAGCGGCGGATCGCTGGGTCGGCGAAGCCCCTCGGGCCGACGGCTCGATGCCATGACCCCTTTCTACTACGCCGCACGTAGCTACGCAAGACGTAGTACTTTCGGGCTGCCCGCGGCCGGCTGGGGGCGGGGCGTAGTCTCGTGGAGCAGGCGGCGGACCCGCATGGGCTATTGGACCAGGGAGAAGGCTTAGGTGCGGCGGATCCCGCTCGGCGCGCTCCAGGAGCGCGAGTTCCGCCTGTTCTTCACCGGGCAGCTGGTGTCGCTGCTCGGCGATGCTGTCACGCCGTTCGCGCTTGCCTGGGCGGTGCTCGACCTGACGGGATCCGCGCGCGACCTGGGCTTCGTGCTTGCCGCGAAGATCGCCCCGCTCGTGGTTTTCCTGCTCGTCGGCGGCGTCTTCGCCGACCGTCTGCCGCGGCGCGGCGTGATGCTCGCCGCCGACGTCGCGCGCATGGCCGTCCAGGCGGGCACCGCGGCGCTGCTGCTCTCGCATACCGCGCGCATCTGGGAGCTGATCGTGCTGCAGGCGCTCGCCGGAACCGGGACGGCGTTCTTCAACCCCGCGTCGACCGGGCTCACGCCGATGATCGTGAGTGCGGGGCGGCTGCAGGAGGCAAACGCCCTGCGCGGGATCTCGATGGCGTCGATGCAGTTCGCCGGCCCCGCGGTGGCCGGCATTCTCATCGTCACCGTCGGGCCCGGGTACGCGCTTGCCATCGACGCGGCGAGTTTCGGGGTTAGCGCGTTCTACCTCGCGCGCCTGCACGTGCCGCCGCACGTCAGCCTGCCGCCGCAGTCGTTCGCGCGCGACCTGCTCGACGGCTGGCGCGAGTTCGTCTCCCGTACCTGGGTCTGGCTGACCGTGGTCAGCGTGTCCCTCGGGAACATGATGAACTCGGCGTGGCTGGTGCTCGCCGCGGCGTGGGTCAAGGACGGCCACGGCGGCGCCGGCGCGTGGACGGTGATCCTCCTCGTCTCGGCCATCGGCGCCCTCGCCGCCGGCGCGACGGCGCTTCGCCTCAGGCCGCGGCGCCCGCTCCTCCTGGGGTCCGTTGTGTGTCTTCCGTTCGCGTCGCCGATGATTGTGCTCGCGCTGCGGCTGCCCTGGGAGACCCTCGCCGTCACGGGGCTGGTCACGGGCTTCGGCGGCATGCTGTTCAACACGCTCTGGGAGACGACGCTGCAGCAGCACATCGCGCCCGCGTCACTGTCGCGCGTCAGCGCCTATGACTGGTTCGGCTCCCTGCTGGGCGATCCGATCGGACTCGCCCTCGGCGGAGTGGTGGCCGCGTGGATTGGGATGAGCCGCACGCTCTGGATCGCAGCCGCGGTTGTCCTCGTCGCAATCGCCGCGATGCTCGCGGCCCCGAGCGTGCGGCACCTGCAGCGGGCCGCCGCAGGGGTCGACCCGGGTTAGCCAGTCCTCACCCAGATGCGCCGGCCGGCCTTCCGCAAGCACGCAGGCCGGTCCCAGGGCCTCGGCCGGCGTGCCCGCATCGCCCATGCCGAGGCGCGCGAGCGCCGCGCCCGGCCGCGGAACGAGGCAGGCAGCGCCCTGGCCACCTCTGTGTCGGCGTCCATGCCCAACCTTGCGCCGCTGCCTGCTGGTTTAAGCCACAGCCGAAAGGGTTTGCGGCCCGCACGGACCAGTGGGGATCCTGGTAACAGCGAGCGGATCCGGATGGGCTGGCCGTGGCCCGCCGACCATGGGCCTAGCCCGCACCATGGGGGGCGATCGCCTGCCACGGTCAGCCCTTGATCATCAGCCCGCCCGTCGGCCGGACGCCGTGCTCGTCCGGCCGACCCCGGGCCTGCGCCGGGGCTACCCGGCTTGCAGCAGGCCGGCGCCGAGCGGGGTGAGCGCGTGCAGCACCGCGCCACCCTGGCGGCTGCTGGTGATCAGGCCCGCGTCGCGCAGCACCGAGGCGTGCTGGCTGGCCGCGGCGATCGAGATGCCGACCCTGCTGGCCAGTTCGGTGGTCGTGCAGCCGTCGGCGACCGCGCCGAGCACCGCGGCCCGGTTCCTGCCGACAAGCGCGGCGAGCGCCGCCCCGTTCGACCGTGGCCCGTCCCACAGGCCGCAGGCGCGGACCCGCTCGTCGGACACGGGCAGCAGCAGCCTGGGCGTGGCGCTCGGATGGCTCGGGTCGTGGATCAGGTTGGGTACCTTGCCGGTGAACACCGAGGGCACCAGCGAGAGGCCGCGGCCCTCCAGGTACAGGTCGACCTCGTTGCACATCAGCACCTCGAGCACCGGCGGCCGCCAGCGGATCCGCTCGTTCTGCAGCGAGGCAAGCAGCCGGCCGGGCCCGCCGATGGCCAGCGTCCGGCGCCGGATGACCTGCTCGGCCTCCAGACAGGCGAGCATCCGGGTCCAGTACGGCTCGATCAGCGCCTGGTGGGCGGCCAGCATCGCGTCGGCGAGCGGCTCCCTCGCCTCCGGCTCGGCCAGTGACCACGCGCTCGCGGGCAGCCGGTGCCACCGCTCGAACAGGCCCATCTCCAGCAGCATCTGCTCACGCGGCGCGGCGAGCAGCGCCGCCAGGCCCTGCTCGATCGTCGGCGCCTCGCCGGTGAGCGTGCACAGGTCCACTCCGTGCGAGCCGGCCGGAATCAGATCGGTGAGCGCCTTCATCCGCCGCGTCACCTTGCCGCCTACCTGGCTGCGCCACGCGCCGAACTGGTTGCGCGGCTGCATCTGACAGCCGCGGATCAGCTTCATCGCGAGCACCGTCTCGGCTAGCGGGCCGAGCGTCGGGCTGACCTGGATCCGCGCGAGATCCTCGCGCGTGAAGTGGATCCGCCAGACCATGCCGCCAGCGTGGCCTATCGCCCGTGCCTGGTCAATGCCCGCGGTCGTCCCGTCTCGCCATCCGATCGCCCCTCAGCGGAACAGGGCGCTGTAGGCGTTGAGGGCGGGCTGCCCGCCGAGGTGGGCGTACAGGACGGTGGAGTCCTTGCCGATCTCGCCGCCGCCGACGAGGTCGATCAGCCCGGCCATCGACTTGCCCTCGTAGACCGGGTCGATGATCATGCCCTCGAGCCGGCCGGTCAGCCGGATCGCCTCGAGCGTGGACGCCACCGGGATGCCGTAGTAGTCGCCCGCCCACCCCTCGAGCACCGTGATCTCGTCGTCCCGCAGCTCCCTGCCCAGGCCGATCAGCTCGGCGGTGTTCCTGGCGATCTTCTCGACCTGTGCCCTGGTCTCCTCGATCTTGGCCGACGCGTCGATGCCGATCACCCGCCTGCGGCGGTCCTGGCCCGCGAAGCCGGCGATCATGCCCGCATGGGTGGAGCCGGTGACACTGCACACGATGATCGTGTCGAAGAAGACGCCCAGCTCGGCCTCCTGCTGCCGGACCTCCTGCGCCCAGTTCGCGAAGCCCAGCCCGCCGAGGCGGTGATCGGATGCGCCTGCCGGGATGGCGTACGGCCTGCCGCCGGCCGTCCTGACCTCCTCGAGCGCCTGCTCCCAGCTGCTCTTGATGCCGATGCCGAAGCCCTCGTCGACCAGCCGCACGTCGGCACCCATGATCCGGGACAGCAGGATGTTGCCGACCCGGTCGTTAACCGAGTCCGGCCAGTTGACCCAGTTCTCCTGGACCAGCCTGGCCTTCAGGCCCAGCCTGGCCGCCACCGCGGCCACCTGGCGGGTGTGGTTGGACTGCACCCCGCCGATCGAGACCAGCGTGTCCGCGCCCTGCGCCAGCGCGTCGGGCACCAGGTACTCCAGCTTGCGGGTCTTGTTCCCGCCGTAGGCCAGCCCCGAGTTGCAGTCCTCCCGCTTGGCCCAGATCGCGGCGCCGCCCAGGTGGGCGGTCAGCCGCTCCAGCGGGTGGACCGGGCTCGGCCCGAACAGCAGCGGGTACCTCGGGAAGTCAGCGAGGGACACGAGCGTCACCGCCTAGAAGATCGCGTACACCTTCCGGATAGTCTCGTGGATCTGCCAGGTCCCGGTCCAGCCGCGCGGGAACACGGCGGCGTCCCCCGGGCCGATATCGGTCGGCTCGCCGCCGTCCGGCGTCACCGTCATCCGGCCCGACACGATGTGCACGAGCTCGTTGGTCTCCAGGCTCCACCGGGACGGTCCGGGCGTGCACTCCCAGACGCCGGCTTCCTGGCCGTCCTCGCCGGACCACATCGTGATCCCCGACGTGTGCATGACCTCGCCTGTGGCCTCCTCGAGCGGGCCCCAGTCCTCGAGCTTCGCGTCGGCTGCGGCGGCGAGGAACGGGGTGACGGTGATCATGGCGAGGGGATCCTTTCCGGGAACGGTAGGGCGATGGGATCGGTGGCCAGGCGGCTGTGCCCGGCCTCGTCGAAACGGTCAAGGCCGAGCACGGAGACGTCGACCACCTCCGACGAGCCGGTCAGCGCGACGTCCGCCGCGGCCCGCGCCACGGCGGGGCCCCACATCATGCCGGCCCCGGCGGCGCTGGCCACGGTGACGCCCTCGAGCCCGGGCGCGCGGCCGATGATCGGCAGATGGTCGGGGGTGTAGTCGATCGTCGCCGCCCAGATCCTGCGCAGCCCGAGCCGGGCGGTGACCGGGACCAGCGCGGCCAGCCGCTCCCGCATCAGCGCCAGGTAGCCCTCGTCGACCTCGCGGTTGTCGCCGGGCAGTTCCTCGGGGTTGCTCATCCCGAACAGCAGGCCGCCCTCTTCCGGCCGCCAGTACAGGCCCGCGGCCAGGTCGAAGACCATCGGCACCCGGAACGGCGCGAGGTCGGGATGCCGCTCGGTCACGGCGACCTGGTGCCTGGCCCCGCCCGCCGGGATGCGGATGCCCGCCGCCCGGCCGACCGCGGCGAGCTTCGGCCCGCCGGTCAGCACGATCAGGCCCGCGTCGATCCGGCCCTGGCTCGTCTGCACCCCGCACACGGCGCCGCGGTTGCGGGCCAGGCCGGTGAACTCCACGTGTTCGGCGATCTCGACGCCGGCCCGGATCAGCGCGACCGTGTAGGCGGCCACGTTGCGGGGCGGCGTGATGTACCCGTCCACGGCGCAGAAGGTGCCGCCGAGGGTCAGCCCGGGCGCCAGCGTCGGGTTGATCGAGTCCACCTCGTCCGGGCCGAGCCAGTGCACGGGGACGCCGAGCGCGGACTGCATGGCCATCCGCTCGCGGGCCGCCGCCACGTCCGCCTCGGTGAAGCAGGGCAGAAGGTAACCCTGCTCGACGAAGCCCGAGTCGGTGCCGATCTCGTCCCGCTGGCCCAGGTAGAACTCGCGCGACCAGATGCCGAGCCGCACCGCCTCCTCGGTCCCGCCCTGGGTGCGGACGATGCCGGCCGCGCGGCTGCTCGCGCCCTGGCCGAGCGCCCCCTTCTCCACCAGGACCACGTGGTCAAGCCCGGCCCGGCGCAGGAAGTAGGCGCACCAGGCACCCACCGTCCCGCCGCCCACCACGACGGCGTCAGCAGTTCCGCCCGCCGGCCCAGTTCCGCCCGCCGGCCCTGATCCTCGCATTGGCCCAGATCCTCGCGCTGGCCCAGATCCTCCCGTTGGCACAGCACCGATGCTGGCATAGACTGAACATTCAGTCAATACTTACCCCGAGCCGGAGGTCCAGCGCGGATGTACGGGTTGTCACAGGAGGATCTGGAGATCCAGGCACGGGCGCGCGGCTTCGCCGCCGAGCTGATCCCGTTCGAGGAGCAGGCCGAGGCATCCGGCGCCGAGCTGCCCGCCGACGTGACCGCCGGGCACGCCAAGCGCGCCCGCGAGCTCGGCCTTGCCGCCACGAACATGCCCGCCGAACTGGGCGGCGGCGGCTGCACGACCCTGCAGCAGGTGCTGGTACAGGAGCAGATGGGCAGCGTGACGAACGCGCTCGGCTGGGTGGCCGCTACCCCGCCCTCCTGGCTGCCCGAGGTGGCCACCGCGGACCAGCTCGAGCGGTACGTGCTGCCGGCAATCAGCGGCGACCGCGAGGAGTGCTACGCGATCACCGAGGAGGGCGCGGGCACCGACGTGGACGCGATCGAGGCGACCGCCGCCCGTGACGGCGACAGCTACCTCCTCAACGGCGTCAAATGGCACGTCACCTCGTACAACAGCGCCGACTTCGCCTTCTTCCAGGCCAAGCTGGCCGGCGGCTCGCATGACGGCGAGCACGCGATGTTCCTCGTCGACCTGCCGAGCCCCGGCGTGCACGTGGTCCGCACCCCCGCCTACTCGCACACGATCAGCCACCACCATCCGATAGTGGCGTTCTCCGGCGTCCGCGTGCCGGCGGCGAACCTGGTCGGCGCCGAGGGCGACGGGATGGCGTTCGCGTATGAGTGGTTCAGGTTCGAGCGGCTGATGGTGGCCGCGCGCTGCCTCGGCGCGGCCGGCCGGCTGACCGACGAGATGACCGCGTTCGCCGCCGCGCGGCGCTCCGGCGGCCGCCCGATCGCCGAGGCAGGCCTGGTGGCCGGCATGCTCGCGGACAGCCTCACCGAACTGTTCGCGGCGAGGTCCATGGCCTACGAGACGGCCCGGGGGATCGACCGGGGTACCGACGTGAAGGTATCCCACGCGCAGTGCTCGATGGCAAAGCTGTACTGCTCGGAGATGGCCGGCCGGGTCGCCGACCGCGCGGTCCAGGTCTTCGGCGGCCGGGGCTACATGCGCGAGAACGTTGCCGAGCGCTTCTACCGCGAGCTGCGCGTCGAGCGGATCTGGGAGGGCACGAGCGAGATCCAGCGCATGATCATCGCCACCCAGATGACCAAGCGGCGCCCCGCCACCCTCGCCTAGCCCGCCCCGAGCGCCGGTCGCACGAGCGGAATGAAACCGGGGTTTCAGCACCCCAGGAGGTAGTGAATCCGGGGTTTCATTCCCCAAAGGGCACCCCCGACGCCTCAGCCGAGGTACTGACCGGGCAGGTTCTGCTCGATGACCGAGATCACCGCGGGATCGTCCGGCGTGGTGCGCGGCCGGAACCGGGCCGCCACGCTCCCGTCCGGCCGCAGCACGAACTTCTCGAAGTTCCACTGAACGTCCCCTGCCTGGCCGGCCGCATCCGGCGTCGCGGTCAGCTCCGCGTAGATCGGGTGCCGCCCGGGTCCGTTCACCTCGATCTTCTCGAACATCGGGAAGCTGACCCCGTAGGTCGCCGAGCAGAACTCCGCGATCTCCTCCGCCGTGCCCGGCTCCTGCCCGCCGAACTGGTTGCACGGGAACCCGACCACCGCGAAGCCGCGGGAACCGTACTGCTCCTGCAGCTTCTCCAGCGCGGCGTACTGCGGCGTGAGCCCGCACTTGGAGGCCACGTTCACCACCAGCAGCGTCTTGCCCGCGACCGAATCGAGCGAGGCGAGCGAGGCGTCCTGCCCGGTCAGGGTCTTCACCGGGATGTCGAGAACTGTCACGCCGCCTACGCTACCGGAGCCACACCCCACACCGGCTGGCCGAGGTAACCCCGCGCGATCGTGGTGACGAAGGAGTACACCGCGTCCTCGTTCGGCGCCAGCGGCCCGGGCAGCGCGTGCGGCGAGGCAAGCCCGCGCTGCACCGATTCGCACGCCGCCCAGTCCTGGCGGTTGGTGATGTCCCAGAACTCCACCGCGTACCCGGGGTCGAAGTCCGGCCGCGCCACGGCCTCGGGCGCGAACGCCCAGGTGCACTCGACCAGCGTACGATCCGCGGCGACCGGCACCAGCCGGTGCGTCATCACGTAGTCCGGGTGCAGGCTCAGCAGGATGTTCGGGAAGATGTTGACGTAGATCACGGTCCGTAGCCCGCGGGAGTCCAGGCCGCGCAGCGGGACCCCGTGGCTGGTGCCGTCCAGTGACATCGTGTCCATGCCGTCGCGCAGCTCCATCCAGCCGCCGATCCAAGCGCCGTCCTCGTGGTAGTTCTCGCCGCTGCGCGGCGGGGTGACCCGGCACAGCTCGGGGTGGATGGACGGGCAGTGGTAGCACTCGTGGTAGTTCTCGGTGAGAATCTTCCAGTTCGCCGCCGAGTCGTAGCTGTGCACCCCGGCGGTCACCAGCCGCTCCGGCTCGTACGGCGCGACGAGATCGTCGAGTTTGCCCAGGGTGTCGGCCAGCGATCCGGCCGCGCCGCCCGAGGTGTCCACGAAGATCAGGCCGTGCCACTCGACCGCGGGCAGCCGCCGCAGCCCCCAGTCGTCGAAGTCGAAGCCCGGCACCTTCCTGAAGGTGGCGGCGGCCCGCAGGTCGCCGTCCAGCGAGTACGTCCAGGCGTGATACGGGCAGATGATCATCTTCTGCCGCGTGCCCTCGCCGCACGGCAGCAACTCGTGCCCGCGGTGCCGGCAGGTGTTCGCGAACGCGCGCAGCTCGCCGTCCTCGCCGCGCACCAGCAGCACGCTCCCCGTCCCGGTGGCATCGGCCCGCTGGTCGCCGGGCTCCGCCAGCTGATCGCTGCGCGCCACGCAGATCCAGCCGCAGCCGAAGAAGTGCCGCTGCTCCCACTCGAACACCGCGGGGTCGACGTACGCCTCGCGCGGCAGCATCCGGCTCTGCCCGAACGTCCGCAGCGCGTCCTCCACCCCCGCGCGATCAAGCGGGGCCAACTCATCCCTGTACCTAAAACTTTGACTGACCATACAGTCAATAGTAAGCGCCGCCCCCAAACTCTGTCCAGGTCTGAGGCCAGCCGCTCCCATCGCTCACAAATATCCCACTCACCCCTCAAGTCACACTCGCCCCCAGCCTCCCGCCCAGGCCGCAGGCCGCCGTCAATGCCAATCACAACCAGGATTCCGCCAGTTGTCAGACTCAGGTCAACCGACGTGAGATGGGGAAGCCGCCGCGCGCCGACGAGCAGGTCCCACCCGATGACTGTGGCGCCTACCACTGCCAAGGCCGAGCCGGGAATCGCCACGACTGATCGACGCTTCCTGCGCCTGCGAGTCGCATTAGCGCTTGGCCAGTAGGTCAGAAATGTTTCGCACAGTCTTGCGAACAG
>JASHTQ010000156.1 GCA_030040475.1 Streptosporangiaceae bacterium | reverse complement strand
CCGGCCGAGGCCGCGGTGGCGATATGGGCCACGGCCGCCTTGATCATCGATTCCTTGTCCCCGGTCCAGCGCTGCTGGACGAGTGCGGCCCGGACGATCTCAGCCATCGTCTCCTACCCCTCTCTCGTAGAACACCCATCTTAGGTACCTACAGCATCGAGGGCTCTACAGCATCGAGGGCAGCACGAGCCCGGCGGCGGCGATGAGCGCGACGGCCGCGACCAGACGCAGCAGCGCAGACGCCGGGCCGGGTCCGGTCGCGGGCAGCATCCCGGCCGCCGCGCCGAGCGCGAGCAGCACCGCGCCGGCCGCCAGCACCCTGGCCTGCGGCCGCAGCACCCCGAGCGGCGCGCCGGATTCGGCCAGGTGGACGGCGAGCAGGTAGGCGACGAGCACGGCGCCGAGCAGCGCCGTGTGCCGCGGCCTGGCCGGGTGCTGCACCTCGAGCCACACGATCGCGATCACCGCCCCTTCCTCCCACGGCAGCAGCCGCAGGATCTCCAGGAACCTGATCCAGACGCGCATCGGCGTGGGCAGCAGGAAGCTGTTCTCGGGCAGCGGGACCCGGGCAAGCGCCAGCCGCAGCGCGCCGGCGACCACCGCGCAGGCGGCGATGAACAGCGCGAAGCCCGCCGCGCCCGTGCCCGGGAGCGGTACCGCGGCCCACACCACGCCGACCACGCCGAGCAGCACGGCGCCGGCCACTACCGCGGCGGCGCGGGTCATCGCCGGGTCCCTGGCGCGGCAAGCGGGCGACGGGTATGGCCGGCCAGCGGCAGGTCGAGCGGCTGGACACCGTCCCAGTGCACGACGGGGATGCCGAGCTCGCGCAGCGAGAACCTGATCGCGTCCTGCTCCATCCGCCAGATCCGCCGGGCCAGCCGGTCCGCCACCCGGGGCCGGCTCGGCGGCTCGGCGTTGAGCACGTCGACCACGAGCATGGCGAAGCCGCGTTCCCGCAGCTCCCGCAGCGCCTCGACGAACCGCTGGTTCAGCAGCGGGCTGAACGCCACCACCAGCGCCCCGGGCGGCAGCGCGGCCCGGGGCAGCCGGTACACGCTCGTGCCGCGCGTCCAGCCGCCCGTGTCGGCTGGCAGAGTGCTGGCCAGCATCGAGTCGATGATCCGGTACACCTGCCGCCTGCCGAGCCCCGGGGGCAGCCAGCTCGCCGTGCCCCACTGGTAGGTGACCACGCCCACCCGGTCCCTGGCGTCGGTATACGCCCGGGCGGCGGCCGCGACCCCGCGCAGCGCGAGGTCAAGGGCCGATGACCCGGGTTCGCCGACGTCAGAGGTGGCGTCGGCGATCAGCACCACGTCCTGCGAGCGCTCGGCGGCAAACGTGTTGACCTGCAGCCGCCCGCGACGGGTGCTGGCCGGCCAGTTGATGCTGCGCTGCCGGTCGCCTGGCACGTACTCGCGCACCCCGACGAACTCGATGCCCTCGCCCGCGATGCGCGCCGGATGCTCGCCGAGCCGGTTCGGCAGCCGCCGCAGCACGACAAGCTCGCGCTGCTGCGCCGGGGCCGGGTAGCAGTCGACCCGGGGCAGGTTCACGGTCGCGTGCCCCTCGGTCAGCCGCCACCGGTCGCGCAGCACGACGTCCACGGTGCCGAGCTCCCGCCGTCCCCAGTGCTGCGGCGTGAGGGTGAAGCGCGTCGTCCGGCCGTCGGCGTCGGTGGCGCCGACCGGGTCGACCTCGCGCCCGGGATGCAGCGTCCACCGCACGGCGAAGTCGCCCGCCTCCGACCCGAGATCCGCCGCGACGTCGACCGCCACGACCTCGCCCTCGAACGCACGGCCCGCGCTGGCCCGCACCTTCACCCGGAGAGCGGCCAGGCGGCGCTGCCCCCGGCCGGCCGCGAGCAGCAGCAGCGCCGGAGCCGCCAGGCCCGCGAACTCCGGGCGCCGGGCCAGCGTGGCGACGAACACCCCGGCCAGGGCCAGCGTGAGCAGCCGCCTGGCGTGCCGCGAGGTTCGCCAGCGGACCTCGAGCTCAGAGCCGGGGCCGGGAAACGCCCTTTCGTTCGGCATAAAAGAGGGGGACATCAGCCGGTGACGGCGCTGGCCTGGTCGCGGTCGCCGGCCCGCGCGGCCGGGTCGGTTTTCGGTGTCGGCACCGCCGCGAGCAGCCTGGTCACCACCTCGTCGGCGGAGACCTGGCGGACCCAGAGCTCGGGCCGCAGCGTCACCCGGTGCGCCAGCGCGGGCACGGCGACCTGCTTGATGTCGTCCGGGATGACGTAGTCGCGCTGGCCGAGCAGGGCCTGGCCGCGGGCAAGCTGGACGAGCGCGAGGCCGCCGCGGGGGCTCGCCCCGACCTGGATCTGCGCGTCGCGCCTGGTGGCGGTCACGATGGCGACGATGTACTCCAGCAGGTCCGGCGTGATCTCCACCCGCTCGAGCGACTCCCGCATGGCGAGCACTCCCGCCGGGCTGGTCACCGCGTCGAGCTGGACGTACTCGCGGGCGCGGTCGACGCGGCGCTGGAGCATGACGGTCTCGTCCGCTGACTTCAGGTGGCCGAGCCGCAGCCGCATCAAGAACCTGTCGAGCTGCGCCTCGGGCAGCTCGTAGGTCCCCTCGTACTCGATCGGGTTGTCGGTCGCGAGCACGATGAAGGGCTCGGGCAGCCTGCGGGTCTGCCCGTCGACGCTGACCTGGCCCTCGCCCATCGCCTCGAGCAGCGCCGCCTGCGTCTTCGGCGGCGTCCTGTTGATCTCGTCGGCGAGCAGCAGCTGGGTGAACACCGGCCCGGGCCTGAACACCATCTCGGCCGACCGCTGGTCATACAGCGAGGCGCCGACCACGTCCGAGGGCAGCAGGTCGGGGGTGAACTGGATGCGGGCGAAGTCGAGCCCTAGCACCCGCGCGAACGACCGCGCGATCAGCGTCTTGCCCAGCCCGGGCAGGTCCTCGAGCAGCACGTGGCCGCCGGCCAGGATGCCGATCAGCACCAGCTCGAGCGTGCGCCGGCGGCCCACGACCGCGCGCTCGAGCTCGTCAAGGATGGCCGAACACCGCTCGGCGGTCTGCCCGGGACCCGTCACGGTCTCGCCAAGGCTCATTAAAGTCGCTCCAATCGGTCGATGAGGCGCGCCAGCGTGTGCCGCGGGATGCCGCGCCGGTCGCCGTCACGATGCTTGGGCGCGGCGTCTTCGCCGGCCGTGGCCTCCGGGTCGACCCACGCCCACAGGCCCGCGTCCCTGCCGCCACGGCACAGCAGGCTGCGCGCCGCCTCGGGGTCCTGGTACAGGTTCACGCCGTGGCGTTCGGCCAGCCTGGCCGCGAGCAGGTGCTCGAGGACCGGGCGCAGCTCGCTGTCGTAGAAGCCGCGGCTGGCGATCGCGCTCTGCACGACGAACCTGCGGTGGGAGAACCCGGTCAGCGTCTGCGCCCGCCGCCGTTCCCTGGCCTTCCTTCCCTCGTCCGGCGTCCCGGCCGACAGCAGGCCGCGCAGCACGAGCATCGCGAATGCGGTCGTCCCGATGGCGACCACGGAAAGCCCGTCCCAGCCGGCCATGGCGTACCCGGCCACGGCCGCCGCGAGCACGAGGAGCCCCGCCACCCCCAGCTCCGGACCCGTCCCGCGCCACGCGCTCGGGGCGTCCCCGTCGCCGAGGCCGGCCCGCCTGCCCCCCGGATCGCTCATTGGGCTCCTCCGCCGGTGCCCGGTTCGCCCGCGCTCGCCCCGGCGGCACCGGCCGGCTGGGCCTCGGCAAGGGTCTCGGTGAGGTCGGCGGCGAGCTCGTCGAGCGCCTGCTCCGCGGCGTCCCGCTGCCGCCGGTCGAGCGGGTGGCTGGAGAACCTGGCCTCGTAGAACAGCGCGGTCAGCCGCGCCGCGGCGCTGCCGTGCACCAGGCCGCTCGCCGTGGCCCTGGCCAGCAGCTCGTCGGGCGTGTCCGCGACGGCCCGGGCCGTGCCGCGCTCGGCCAGGCTGGACTCCATGGCCAGGTAGCACGCGATGATCGCGGCCCGCGCGTCGTCGAGGGCGCGCAGCGCCGAACGCCCGGACTCCACCGCCTCGCGCAGGTCCTCCGGGTCCTCGGCGATGAACTCCCGGGTCGGCCTGCTCGGCTTCTGCAGCCTCCTGGACCACAGGATGCTCAGCACCACCGCGACGATGAGCAGCACGACGAGCAGCCCGTAGAGCAGGTCGGCCAGCGGGATGTTGACCGAGCCGGTCGGCCCGCCGATCCGCGGCTTGGGCGGCTTGGGCAGCTTGATCGCGGGCGGGACCGTCACCTTGCGCGCCTTGGGCGTGAACAGGTGCAGGTGCAGGCCGGCCAGGATGACCACCACGATCGCGATCATCGCCGCGCCGAGCACCGGGATGAGCACCGCGCGCAACTTGACCGCGACCGGGCTGGCTGCCCCGGCGCCGCTGCCAGCGGCGGCATCGGTGCCCCCGGTCCGGCGGCGCCGCAGCGTGACCACGAGCAGGGTCCCGAGCACGACCTCGAGCGCCAGCCCGATGACCACCCCGTACCGCTGCAGCGGGCCGTCCCACTTGGGCGCCGCCACCGCCCCCCGCAGCCCGGCCAGCCCGAGGACGATCAGCAGCGCCAGCGGCAGCAGCCGCGCCATTCCTGCACGCCCGCCCCCGGCTGGCGTCGCGCTTCCCGGCTGGCGGCTGGTCATGGCCTCATGTTCTTTCGTATGCCGGATCCCCGCCGGCGGAGTCGATACCTACCTGGGCAAACCATACCCGTGCTGCCCAGGGGATGGCAGCGCTCCGGCGCGCTGACCGGCCTGTTCGCCCCCGCCTCCGGCACGCCGCCGTACGGCCTGCAGGTTCCCGCGACCCTGCTGTCGCCCAGCTACGGCACCCCGGACAAGACCGCCGAACACCGGACCTATCAGACCATCGAAGGCCTGTCCGACCGCCTCGGAGTGGCGATAGCCTCGGACTTCGCCGAGGGCCAGGAACCCCAGGTCCCCCAGCAACTCCTGTCCGGCGACGCCGACACGGTGATCCCCACCTCGTAAAAAACCCGCGTCGATAAACGCTGGTGATGCAGCCGGTAATGCTGGGAAAGAATGTCGTCGCCGAAATCGTCCGCCGGATTGCGCCACACCGAATGGATGTGGTTCCCGTTGCCCTGGGTGTTGTCGTGCTCGATGAGCAGGGTCGGGCCCTGGACGCGGAAGTAGTGCCGCTGCCCGGGCTCGGTGCCGCCCGCCCAGGCGAAGGTCAGGCTGTCCAGGCCGGCCCGCTCGAGCTCGCGCATCTGGACGCCGGCCACCTCGTCGGGCAGCCGCCGGGCGAACGCCCCGACCAGCTCGGATAGCTCGTCGAGGTGCCGCTGGTCCAGCTCGCGGGCGGGCAGCCCCTTCGGCGAACGGCGGATGTAGCTGAGGATGTCGCGCTCGTCCTCGCCGATCACGTAGTCGGGCTCGGGCTCGAACACCGGGTCCGGCCGCTCGACCTCGCCGATCCTGGGCACGATCCTGGCGGCGAAGTCAGGCGGCGGCCGGTGATGGATGATCGCGGCGTGCCGCTGCGCCTCGTCGAGCGAGTTCACGAACCGGTAGCCGAGCTCCTCGTCGTCCGCCAGCGGCGCCAGGACCCCGTAACCGGCCGGCGCGCTGCCGAGCATGCACGGCGTGGGGGAGAGGTAACGGCCCTCGGCAATGGTGAAGTTGAGCGACACGTGATGCCCGTAGAACTGCCAGCCCCACCTCACGTCGCCCGGCGACCCGAACACCCTGAAGCTGTACCGCCCCGGTTCGAACAGGTCGGCAAGCGCGGGCAGCAGCGCGCGGCGCACATGCTCCATCGCCATCACCGAGACCACCTTCGCGTACCCGGGCATGCTGGTCCCGGTCACGATCAGCTCGTCCGCGAGCCTGCGCTGGCCGTCGTCGAGCTCGCCGATATGGAGCCCGGCCCGGTCGAGCACCGGCAGGAAGGACCAGTCCCTGCGCTGCGCCCCGTCGAACGCGGAGCAGGCCTTTCCCCGCTGCTCCTCCGTCAGCGCCGCAAGGAAGGCCGCCGCGGCCTTGGCCATCCGCGCCGCCGTCTCCGGCACCGCCCGGTCCTCATCACTCATCCGCCGCCCTCCGATCCTCGCTCTCCCGCCGCTCTCACTTAAATTTTTATCCCGAACGAGCCGTGGTGCGTGCCCCGAGCCGGCCTCTGTCGTCTTCACTCGTCGGGTTCGCCCGGCCGCCGGGTGCCGTAGCCAGTACGGCCACGATGAGCACCTATGCCATGCCTAGACGCCCGGCAGGATCGCCGCGAGCAGCGCGCCCATCCGGCTGGCCGAGGCCCGGCCCGCCTCGACCACCTCGGCGTGGCTCAGGCTCTGCCCGGCCAGCCCGGCGGCCAGGTTCGTGACCAGCGAGATGCCCAGCACCTCCGCTCCGAGCTGGCGGGCGGCGATCGCCTCAAGGACGGTTGACATCCCGACCAGGTCGGCGCCGAGCCTGGCCAGCATGGTGATCTCGGCCGGCGTCTCGTAATGCGGCCCGGGCAGCATCGCGTAGACGCCCTCGGCCAGGCTCGGGTCCGCGTCGCGCGCCAGCGCCCGGAGCCGCGGCGAGTACAGGTCGGTCAGGTCGACGAACCGCTGGCCGTGCGCCGGGGGCGGCCCGGTGAGCGGGGACTTTCCGGTCAGGTTGAGGTGGTCGCGGATGAGCACCGGCTGACCGACGCCGAGTCCGGCGCCGATGCCGCCCGCCGCGTTGGTCAGCACGACGGTCCGGCAGCCCGCCAGGATCGCGGTGCGCACGCCGTGCACCACCGTGGCGGGCGGTAGCCCCTCGTACAGGTGCACCCGGCCCAGGAACACCAGCACACGCAGCGACCCCACGTGGACCGAGCGCACCACCGGGTTGTGCCCCGGCACCGTCGGCTCGGGAAACCCGCCAAGTTCGGCGAGCGGGACCTCGGCGGCCGCCGGGCCGATCGCGTCGGCGGCCGGCGTCCAGCCCGAGCCGAGCACGACCGCGACATCCTGCGGGCCGGCCAGGGCGGTGAGGCGGGCGGCGCTGGCCGCGGCGATGGCAAAGGGATCTTCCGTCACGAGGCTTAATCATGCCGCGGACGCTCCCGCCGGTCCGGGTCGGGTGACCGCGGGCGGATACCACTGCCGTTCGGAGCCAAGAAAATGGAAATCTCCGCGATCCGGTATACGGTGACGAGGTGGACGAGCACGGGGGAGCGGCGGGCGTCCCGGAGACGGAAGCAGCGCCGCCGACCGGGCAGGCAGCGCCGCCGACCGGGCAGGCCATGCCGGCTTCCGGGCGGTCTGTCTGGGACGATCCGCGGGCTCCATGGTCCGGGCGGCCGCGGAAGGTCGACATCCTCTGCTGGGCCGGCATCGTGCTCAGCGGCGTCTACTACTACGCGCTGCTGCCGTTCCGCGCGTCGCTGCTCGGCACCCACCCGGTGGTGTCCGAGCTTCTCAACGGGAGCACGGAGGCGATCATCGCCGCCGCGGCGTTCGCCCGCGTGGGACATGGTTCGCTCGTAGTCGCGCTGCTGGCGGCCATCCCCGGCCTGATGGACTTCGACGCGCTCTACTGGTGGGCGGGCAAACTGTGGGGCGAGCGGTTCATCCTGCTGCTGTCCGGCCGGCGCAACCGCGGTGCCAAGTACATGGACCGCGTGCAGCGGTGGGGCCGCAAGTTCACCTGGCCAGCGGTGGTCATCGCGCCGTTCCTGCCGATCCCGAGCGCGATCATCTTCGTCGTCGTCGGCTGGGCCGGGATGCGCCTGGTCACGTTCCTGATCCTGGACACGATCGGCTCGCTGCTCTGGGCCGGCCTGCTGGTGGGCCTCGGCTATGAACTCGGTCATCGCGCCGTGGTGGTCGCGCAGACCATCTCGCACTACGGCCTGTGGTTCTCCCTGGGCCTGGTCGCCCTGGTCGTGTTCTTCCAGGTCCGCGCGCAGCGCCACATCATGCGCAACGCCCGCCAGGCCGGTCCCGGTCAAGGCGACACCACCCGAGGCCCGGAGGCCACCGGCGCGGACGCCGGCGCCTGACCCAGTCAGCCCTTGACGACGCCCGAGGTCAGGCCGCGGATGTAGTAGCGCTGCAACGCGATGTACAGCACGACGCACGGGATCATGGCGATCACCGCGCCGGCCTCCAGGTAGCCGAAGTTGACCTGGCCGACGCTGCCGTACTCCATGTTGAGCAGCGCCAGCGGGAGCGTGAACAGGTCATTGCTGGTCAGGAACGTGAGGGCGCCGACGAACTCGGTCCATGAGAACAAGAAGGCGTACAGGACCGTGGTCGCGATGCCCGGCACGACGAGCGGGCGCAGCACGGATACGAGGGTGCGGGCGGCGGATGCCCCGTCGACCGCTGCCTGCTCGCTGAGCTCCCACGGGACCTGCAGGAACGTGTTGCGCATCACGAACACCCCGAACGGCAGGTTGAACGTGGTGTAGAACAGCGCGAGGCCGACCAGGTTGTTCGTCAGGCCCAGCGAGTGCATCTCCAGGAACAGCGGGGTGAGCAGGGCCTGGAACGGCACCATGAGGGTCGCCAGGATCAGCGCGAACACGATGCCCGAGCCGCGGAAGCGGAATCTGGCGAACCCGTAGCCGGCCATGGTCGCGACCAGCGCGGTCGCCGCCGCGGTCATCGCGGCGACCAGGAGGCTGTTCAGCGCGTAGTGCAGGATGCCGCCGCTGATGAGCCCGGAATAGTTGCCGAACCCCAGGTGGCTGAGGTCCGCCTTCGCCGGGGCGCTTGTGACCAGGGAGTCGGGAAGCAGCGACCTGAAGACCGCCCAGGCAAGCGGCAGCACGAACAGGATGCTGGCCACCGTGCCCACGATGAGGTAGACGGCGAGGCCGGCCGGCCGCCTGCCGCCCGCCGGCTGCCGCCTCGCTCGGGCGGCCCGGACGGGCAGGGCTCTGCCGGCGGCGGTCATCTGCGCCTCCCCAGGCGGCTCTTCGGGTTGGTGTCGTCGTCTCGGAGCAGGTAGAACTGGGCGGCGCTGACGATACCCACGACGACGACCAGGGCGATCGCGCCCGCCGTGGCGTAGCCGAGGTGGTAGGCGATGAACGCCTCCTGGTAGATCCACATCACGATCGGCTCGGTGCTGGTGCCCGGGCCGCCCTCGGTGAGGATGAAGAACTGGTTGAAAGCGAGGAACGAGCCGATGACCGAGATGATGAGGCTCAGCGCGATGCTGCGGCGCAGCATCGGGATGGTGATCCGGCGCTCCTTCTGCCACCAGGTGGCGCCGTCGACGTCCGAGGCCTCGTAGAGATCGGCCGGGATGCCCTGCATCCCGCCCATCAGGATCATCATCGTCAGGCCGGACGCGAACCAGACCACGAACACGCAGATCGCGCCGAGCGCGAGACCGTAATGCACGGTCCACGCGGTGGACGCGCTGGCCAGGCCCAGCTTGCCGAGGACCGCGTCGATCGCGCCGGAGTCGGGCTGCAGTTCGAGCAGCAGCATGAAGCTCTCGGTGGCGAGCCCGACGATGAACGGGAGGAAGAACGCGGTGCGGAACACCACGCTGCCGCGGCGGTTGGCCCGGACGAAGACCGCCATGGCGTAGCCGAGGACGAGGATCGGCCCGGTGACGATCGCGGTGTACAGCAGGGTGAACAGGACCGAGTGGATGAACACGGGATCGTGGACCAGATCGCTGTAGTTGCGGCCGCCGATGAAGTGGTAGGGGCCGATCAGCGGCCAGTCGGTCAGCGAGATGTAGACGGCGAAGCCGAGCGGGAACAGCACGAACACCGCGACGAGCGCGAAGGCGGGCGATATCAGGATCATCCCGGTCCGGGTGCGCCTCGCCCGCAGGGTCCGGCCCCACAGGACGCGGCCGACCGCCGACGCCCAGACGGGTCCGGGCCTCATGGGCCCAGCCCGCGGGACGGTGGCGTCCCGCGGGCCGGACTGGTCAGTGATCATTAACGACGCGTCACCTCGCTACGACGCTGCCTGCTGGAGAAGTTGTGTGAAGCCAGACTGCCCCTGTTGCAGAGCTAGCGTCATGTTGCCGTCGTAGACGGCGGTGGTGAACATCTGGAACCAGGGTCCCTGCGGCACGTTGAACGCCTGGTTGTAGATCAGGCCGACCGGCGCGTAACCGCGCGCGAGGGCCTTCAGCGCCACCGCGTCGTCCGGGTGCGCGGCCGAGTAGGCCGGCGTCAGCAGGTCGGTGCGGATCGGGGTCGCGCCGAGATCCGGGTACTGCTCCTGCTGGGCCTGCTGCAGCACCCAGGTGATGAATTCCCACGCACCGGACGGGTTCTTGGCCGCCGCGGGGATCGCGAAGTCGTCGCCGCCGTCGAACGTGCTGTAGCCGCCGTCCGTACCCGGCAGTGGGGTGTCTGCGAAGTTGGCCAGCTCGGCGGGCGTGGCGATGTCCTCGACCTGCCCGTAACCGCCGGGCATGATCCCGATCTTGCCCGCCACGAAGTCCTGGCCCCAGGTCGGCCCGTCGTCGGTGCGGTCGTTGTCGGGCACCAGGTGCTGGGTCCACAGCTCCCGGTAGAGGGTCAGCGCCTGGATCAGCGCCTGGTTGCCGGTGATGGTGGCCTTCTGGTTGCCGATCGGGCCTGTCGTCAGGTAGCTCCCCGACGCCCAGATGCCCGGCTGCACGGTGAAGCCCAGGCAGCCCTCGCAGTCGCCGGCGAACGTGAAGCCGTTGATGCCGTGCCCGAGCTTGTTGATCTTCTGCGCGTCGGACAGGATCTGCGCGTAGGTGGTCGGCGGGTCATTCGGGTTCAGGCCCGCCTCGGTGAACAGCTTCTTGTTGTACCAGAGCACCGAAAGGTCGGCCCAGTACGGGAGCCCGTACTCCTGGCCCTGGTAGGTCGCGAGCCCCAGGTGGCCGGGACTTAGGTACTTCGCGAACGGCAGCCTGGCGATTGCCTTGGTCAGGTTCATGAACGAGCCGTTGCGGGTGAACGTGGGCATGTCGATGTCGTTCAGCCCCACCACGTCCGGCGGGTCGCCGGCCCGGATCGACGTCGCCAGCGAGGTGGTGTCGTCGTTGATCGAGGTGAGGGTGAGCTTCACCTTCAGCTTGCTGTGCGTGGCGTTGAACTCGCTGACCAGCTTCTGGGCGAGGGTCTTGGATACGGTGCGGGCCCAGAACTGCACGGTCCCCGTGGCGTTGACGCCGAAATTCGCCGATCCGGGTGACGCCGACGCCGTCGCCGCTGGGGAGGAGCCCGATGACGAGCACCCTGCGGCGGCCGCCGCGATCAGGGCCGCGGCGGAAAAAAGTGCGAATCTTGTTCTGTTCATGTGTGCCGGTTCCTTCAAGACGTCTTCGGCGCTAGACGCAGCGCACGCCGGGCGGCGTGGCGGCACGGCCCAGAGCGCGGGCCGGGGCATGACGACGCTGCGCATGCCCCAGGCCATTACGACACTCCGTCGGCCGCAGGCCGTGACGACGCTGCGGGGGGGTGCGGGCCACGGCGCCTGCGGCCCGCGTTCGTCCGATAGTTAGCAGAGGGTGTTGTTCATGTAGCCGTCTGACGACATTTGTCCTAAGGAAATCCTTTGCCTCACCAAGTTATGGAGGCGCAAGGGGCCTCGTCAACCCCCAATCGTGGCGGCGGGCTACTCCCGTGCCGCGTCCGTCGGCGGGCTCGACTGCCGCACGACAAGACGGGTCGGGACGGCGCGCACGCCGCTGGCCGATTCGCCGCCGATGGCGGCGAGCAGCATCTCCGCGCAGGCGCGGCCGACCTCCTCCAGGCACATGTCCACGCTGGTGAGCGGGGGCTGGGCGGCCAGCGCCATCGGCTCCCAGTTGTCGTAGCCGACGAGCGCGACGTCGTCCGGTATCCGGCGTCCCGCGGCGCGGAGCGTGTCGGCGACACCGCGGGCGATCTGATCGCTGCCGCAGAAGATCGCGTCAGTGTCGGGCTGGTCGGCCAGCAGCCGCCCGGCCGCCTCGCGGCCCCAGCGCTCGCTCCACTCGCCGAACCGCACGTCGCCGTGTGGCCGCAGGTCCGCGGCTTCGAGCGCCGCGCCGAAACCTGCCGCCCGCAGGCGCGCGCAAAGGAAGCGCTCCGGCCCGGTGAGGTGCCCGATCCGCCGCCGGCCCGCGTCCAGCAGGTGTTCGGCGGCCCGCCGGCCGCCGCCCAGGTCGTCGGGTAGTACCGCGGGCCCGTCCGCGCCGATCGGCTGGGTCATCGCGTACACGACGGGGATACCGGGCCCAGCCGTGACCGCGGGCCTCGGCTCGATCCGGCGGCCGGTCACGATCAGGCCGTCCACCCGGCGGGAGGCGAGCATCTCGACGTAGCGACGCTCGCGTTCGGGATCGTCGCGGGTGTCGCACATGAAGACCGACACCCGGCCGGTGCCGAGCGCGTCCTCCGCGCCCAGCATGACCGGGATGCTGAACCTGCCGAAGCTGTCGGTGGTGATCAGGCCCACGGTAAACGAGCGCCCCGCCAGCAAGGCCTGGGCCAGCGTGTTCGGCGCGAACCCGAGGCGCTGTGCCGCCTCGGCGACGCGTTCCCTGGTCTCCGCGCGCAGCTTGCCCTGTCCGTTGAGGGCCTTGGAGGCGGTGCCGATGGACACGCCGGCCTCCACCGCCACGTCGCGGATCGTCACCCGCCTCATCCGGTTCTCCTCAGCGCTCTCGTTCGGGTCGGGGCTGTTGACGGCTTGTCGGCCAGCCTCTAGCCTACGTTTCCGTGGGAAATCGGGAAAACCTATTCCTTGGATGACGGAGACCAGAAGACCACGGAGACCGCGTACGTGAACGATGCCGAACTGCCGCCTCCCGTCGTGCCCGCCACGGGATCCCCTTCCAACGTTGTCACGCCCCCCGCCGCCAGCCCCGCGGCGCCCCCCGCTGCCAGCCCCGCGGCGCCCCCCGCTGCCGGCGCGGTCGGCACCCCCGAGCAGCCGCGTCCTGCCAGTGTCGCAGGGCCTGTCGCACCCACCGCCGCCGTCGCCGGGATGCACCGCCCCCTCACCGTTTCCCGCCTGGACGCGGGCCTGCTGCACGACTGGCAGCACCGAAATCTTTCGGCCAGCCTCCCGCTAGCCCTGCGCCAGCTTGAGGACGCAGGCAACCTGGACAACGTGCGCCTGGCGGTGCGGTCAGCAGGTCACCAACCCCCGAGCGCCGCCGCCTCCCCGGACGGCACACCCCCCGCCCCCGACGGCATTCCCGCGAGCACCACCATCTCCGCGAGCACGACCAGGCCCATGCGCGGCACTGCGCCAGCGGACGGCAGCAATCCGGCAGACGGTCCTGCCGCAGCCGGCGGCACCACCCCGTCCGACAGCGCCGCCCGGATGGCGGCCGGGAGGCGGACGATCGGCTTGGGCCCGGTTGACCCCCTGCCGGGGACCGGATACCGCGGGCCGGTGTTCATGGACTCCGACATCTACAAGACGCTGGAGGCAATTGGCTGGGAACTCGCGCACGGCGAGCGTCCCGAACTCGCCTCGTTCGCCGCTCAGGTCATCGCCCTCCTCGAGACGGCCCAGCAGCCCGACGGCTACCTCGACTCCTACTTCCAGGTCAGCGGCGAGCCGCGGTACGCCAGGCTGGCCTGGAGCCATGAGATGTACTGCGCCGGTCACCTCATCCAGGCCGCGGTCGCGCTGCGCCGCGGCGCGGGCGATGACCGCCTGCTCGCCGTCGCCACCAAGCTCGCCAATCACCTGGTGCGCGAGTTCGCCGGCCGGGAGCGGGGCCTCGACGGGCACCCGGTGATCGAGACCGCGCTTGTCGAGCTGTACCGCGAGACCGGTCGTGCCGAGTACCTCGGGCTGGCACGCCAGTTCGTCGACCAGCGCGGCTACGGGCTGGCCGGGGATTCTGGCCTTGGTCACCGCTACCTGCAAGACCACATGCCGGTGCGCTCCTCGGCCACCGAGGTTGGTCACGTGGTGCGGGCGCTCTACCTGGAGGCGGGGGTGACGGATGTCGCCGCCGAGATGGGCGAACGTTCGCTTCTGGAGTCCTCGGCACGCCGCTGGGACGACATGGTGGCCGCGAAGACCTACCTGACCGGCGGTAACGGGTCACGGCACGTGGACGAGGGCTTCGGCGACCGGTTCGAGCTACCTCCCGACCGCGCCTACAACGAGACCTGCGCGGCGATCGCGAGCTTTCAGTGGAGCTGGCGGCTGCTGCTTGCCAGCGGCGACGCCAAGTACGCGGACCACATGGAGCGCGTGCTGTACAACGGCTTCGGCGCCGCCATTTCCGCCGAAGGGCACCGGTTCTTCTACGTGAACCCGCTGCAGCGCCGCGAGGATCACTTCGAGAAGGACGACCCCGGCAGGCGCCGTGTCTGGTTCAGCTGCGCCTGCTGCCCGCCGAACATCATGCGCCTGACGGCCTCCCTCGAGCACTATCTCGCCACCGAGTCGCCGACCAGCCTGTACATCCACCAGTACACCGGATCCCGGCTGGCGGGCGCGGACCTCGACCTGGAGGTGACCACGGACTACCCGTGGTCAGGCACCGTGCACGTGCGCGTCCACGCGGCCCCGTCCGCCACACGAGGGGTCGCGCTGCGCATACCTGCCTGGAGCCGCAACACGCGCTTCGCCGTCAACGATGACCCGGAACGAGCCGTGGTTCCGCCGGGCTACCTGCTGCTGCGGCGCCGCTGGCAGCCGGGTGACGTGGTAACCCTGCAGCTGGACATGACGCCGCGCTGGACGTACCCGGACCGGCGCGTCGATGCCGTGCGCGGCTGCGTGGCGATCGAGCGCGGCCCGCTGGTCTACTGCTTCGAGCAGGCCGATCAGCTCGACGGCGTCGCGGTCGACGACCTAGCGGTCCGCTCCGGCAGCCTGCTAGGCGAGCGGCGCGTCACGCTGCCGGGCGTCGGGGAGACGATACAGGTCACCGCCGAAGCGGTGGAAAGCACGGGCGTCCCGAGGAGGACCGCGCGGACCACGAGACCGCCGCGATCCCGTGGAACCCCGATCACGGCGGTCGCGATCCCGTATTTCCAGTGGGACAACCGTGACGGCCACGCCATGCGCGTCTGGATGCCCCGCTCCGACAGCTGATCCGGGCCGCCGATTCCTCCCAGGCCACGTTTGTCCCGTCCACCTCGATAAATCGTTCACGTGTGCGATCTGTAGGCCATTTTCGGGGAAGATTAGGGCTTCCGGGAGAAAAAGGGGTGCTATCACGCACCGGATCTTCCCCGAAGCCCGGATCCTCCCCGATCTTTTACCGGAGTGGACGCGCTGCAGCTCCCGGAGACGTACCACCACTCACTCGTGTACCGCCATGCACATCATCCGCTGCCCGGCGAAACGCGAAAGCCTACTCACCGGACGCCGTAGAGGTACTCGAGGGCCAGCTGGTCGAGGTGCTCGTAGGCCATCCCGCGCCGGCCGAGCGCGTCCGCGTCTGCGGTGGCCTCCCGTACGTCGCGCCAGGTCTCGCCGGGATCCAGCGTCGGCACGCCGAGCTGGTCGGTTCGCGATGCCCGCAACGCCGCGGCGACCTCCGGGTCGGCGCGGAAGGCGCGGACCTTCGCGCGCAGGATGAGGTAGTTGCGCATGCACGCGGCGGCCGATACCCAGACCCCCTCGTCGTCCTCGGTGCGAGGCGGCTTGTAGTCGAAGTGGATCGGCCCCTGGTATCCGCCGGCCTCGAGCGTGTCGACCACCCAGAAGGCACCGCGCACGTTCCCGGCGCCGAACCGCAGGTCCTGGTCGTACCGCGGCCCGTGCTGCCCGTTCAGGTCGATGTGGAACAGCTTGCCGTGCCACAGCGCCTGGGCGATCCCGTGCGCGTAGTTCAGCCCGGCCATCTCCTCGTGCCCGACCTCGGGGTTCACCCCGACCATGTCCGGGAAAGACAGCCGGCCGATGAACGCGAGCGCGTGCCCCACGCTCGGCAGCAGGATGTCGCCGCGCGGCTCGTTCGGCTTCGGCTCGATCGCGAACCGGATTCCGTACCCCTGCTCCCGGACGTACGAGCAGAGCACGTCCAGCCCCTCGGCGTACCGGTCAAGGGCGACCCGGATGTCCTTGGCGGCGCCGGACTCCGCGCCCTCGCGCCCGCCCCAGAAGATGTAGGTCTGCGCGCCGAGCTCCGCCGCGAGGTCCAGGTTCCGCATCACCTTGGCCAGCGCGAACCTGCGGACCTCCCGCTCGTTCGCGGTGAATGCCCCGTCCTTGAACATCGGGTGGCCGAACAGGTTCGTGGTCGCGGTCGTCACGACGAGACCGGTCTCGGCCAGCGCCTTCCTGAAGGCGCCGATCCGCTCGTCCCGCTCGGCGGGCGTCGCGTCGAAGGCGAAGACGTCGTTGTCGTGGAAGTTCACCCCGTAGGCGCCGATCTCGGCCAGCTTGTAGACGGCCCGCTCGGCTGGCATCGGCGGCCGCACCGCCGAGCCGAAGACGTCGACGCCCTGCCATCCGACCGTCCAGATGCCGAACGAGAAGCGGTCCTCGCGCGCGGGAACGTAATCCGTGCTCACCGGCAGGTCCTTTCCTGTCATGCCGCCCATGGGCGGCATAGCTGTGGCCGTAGCGTAGCCATACTTTCACCCTGGCCGGCCGCCTCCCCACAGTGCCGACGGTTTTCGGGGAAACTTTCGGTCACACCGGGGAGTCCCAGCCGAGCGTGTCGTCGCGGAGCGCCGCGTACCGCTGGCGAACCTGCGGGGTGGGCTCGGCCGTGAACTCGGCGGCGGATCCTGCCGGGCGCCACGAAGGCGCGTCGGCCGCACCTGACGCCGCCCAGGCGGCCTGCCGGGCGGCGCCGAGTGCCACGTACTCGGCGGCCTCGGGCACGGTCACGGGCACGCCGAAGATCGCCGGCGCGACGGCGCGGATGGCCGCAGACTGGGCGGCACCGCCGATCAGTATCACCCGCTGCGCCGTGATCCCGCAGTCCGCGAGGTTGTCGATGGCGTCCGCCAGCGAGCAGAGCACGGCCTCGACCGCGGCCCGCGCCAGGTTCTCGGGCTTGGTGTTGCTGCTGGTCAGGCCGCGCAGGACGCCGTGGGCGCCGGGCCGGTTCGGGCTGCGCTCGCCATCCAGGTAGGGCAGCAGGGTAAGCCCCTCGGCCCCGGCGGGCGCGGCGACGGCGAGCCGGGACAGCCCGTCGGCGTCGGTGCCGAGCATCCGGGCCGTCACGGTCAGCACCCGGGCGGCGTTCACCGTGGCTACCAGCGGCAGGAAGCGTCCGGTGGCGTCGGCGAAGCCTGCCACCAGACCCGACTCGTCGGCGGCGGGCGTGGCCGCGACCGCGTACGCGGTGCCGGACGTGCCGATCGACACCACCACCTCACCCAGGCCGAGACCGAGGCCGAGTGCGGCGCCCATGTTGTCCCCGGTGCCCGCCGACAGCGGCGTGCCGCCGGGCGTCCGAGCCACGATCTCTGCCGGGCCGGCCACCCGGGGCAGCCGCACCGGCCGCCGCAGCGCGGCCTCGGCCAGATCCGGCAGCCAGCGGCCGGCCGCGGGGGAGAAGTAGCCGGTGCCCGAGGCGTCACCGCGATCCGTGCTCGGCTCCGCCGACGCGGAAGCCGATGCCGACGCGGAAGCCGATACCGACGCGGAAGCCGATGCCGACACCGGCGCCGAAGCGCCCGCAAGCCGCCAGGTCAGCCAGTCGTGGGGGAGCAGCACCCGATCGGTGCGAGCTGCGGAATCCGGCTCGTTGTCGGCCAGCCAGCGCAGCTTGGTGACGGTGAACGAGGCCGTCGGGACGCTGCCGGTCCGCCGGGCCCACTCTGCCGGGCCGCCCATCTCCGCGATCAGTTCCGCCGCCTGCGGCGCGGAACGCATGTCGTTCCACAGCAGGGCGGGCCTGATCACTCGCCCGGCCTCGTCGAGGACCACCATCCCGTGCTGCTGCGCCGCGACCCCGATCGCGTCCGCGCGGTCGAGCAGCCCTTCGCCGGCCAAGGTCAGCGCGCGCCACCACAGTTCCGGATCACACTCCGTGCCGTCCGGGTGCGGTGACGTCGCGTGGCCGACGATCACGCCATCTTCGGCCCGGCAGAGCAGGACCTTCGTGGACTGAGTGGATGAATCGACGCCAGCGACAAGCATCAACTGCTCCCTGTCACGCCAGGCTCACGCGAGGCTCACGTGAGTCGCTGTGACACTAGCGCAGCGGGTGACGCCGGCGCGACGACCGGTTCCGGCGGCGCGACGACCGGTACGAGCGCGGCGACGACCGGCGGCAAGGCGGCGCCGCGGCCACGCGCGGGAACGCGAGCTTTACTTGAACTATCTACGACCTGCGATGTTGTTAGCTGCACGTTACGAATGAACGTGCATCTGGTCTTGCACGAACCGGCTATTCTCGGGCAGGATGTCATTTGCGTCAATCAGCCGGGATTGGTGCATAACGCTCCGCGGGGTCGCGATGGGCTTGAGCCAAGTAGGGTTGCCGACACGTACCAAGGTCGATCCTGCGGTTCGTAGGCCGCTGGATGTGACGGCCAGGTTGGCGTGCGCGCCGGGACGCCCGCGAGTGGTTCGGATGCCGTCGGATTGGTGGGACTCACCGGCGGTGGCGGCGTGCCCGCTCGGCATCGGAGCGCAATCCGGCAGGACCGCGCGGCGTTTCACCAGGAACACGCTGAAGGAGTGGGGCCTGGCGTCACTCGCCGACGACGCCGAGATCATCGTCGGCGAGTTCGTGGCCAACGCGGTGGCGCACGCCACCCGCTGCGTGACCTCCGGGCAGCCCATCGGCCTGCGGTTGCTGCGCAGGACCGGCGAGGTCATGTGCGCCGTGCTCGACCCCTCCGCTACCGCGCCGGTGCTCAGGGTGCCTGACCGGACCGCTGAATCCGGTCGCGGCCTGCAGATGGTGGACGCGCTGAGCGATGTCTGGGGCTGGAGCCCTGTCACCGGCAGGGGCAAGGCCGTCTGGGCGATCCTCTTCTGCGCGTTACGCACCCGCGCCATTACGTTTTCCCCGCCCATGCTGTTGCGCGCGCCGATCCCCTAGCGCTGCGCATTAGCTGCGAAATAATAAATATCCACATGGAATCCACAGTTCTCATCGTCTTCCGCAATCCATCGTTATCGGGCGGCACGCCAAAACGGGGATTCATCGTCCTGGACGTGTTGAAAGTCCGGTTTCATCGCCAGGCCCCGCCGCGCGGGTAAGGTGCCCCCAGACGGCAAGACGACAGGAAGGCTCGCATCCGATGCCCTGGACATGGCGGTACGAGAAGGCGGACGGCACCACGATCACCACCGACGAGCTGCAGGAGGCCATCTTCATCAGTCAGGGCGACGCGGAGAGCTGGCTGGGAGAGAACTGGCGCGCGCTGCTCGCCGTGGGAGTGGACCAGGTCACGCTGATGGACGACAGCCACGCCCAGTACGGCCCGATGAGCCTGCACCCGGAGGACTAGCCACCCGGAAGACCAGCGCCGGCCAGGAAGCGGCCCTCTACCAGGAAGCGGCCGTCCAGGAAGCGGCCGTCTAGATGCTGTCGCCTGGCCGGACCCGCGGGGCCGGCACGCGGAACCTGCGTATCTGCAGCGCGCGCATCACCGCGTAGAACGTCAGGCCCTTGGCGGACTCGCCGGGCAGCCGCGCCGCGACCAGCCGGTTCAGCTGGCGGCGGATCAGCTGAGCGTCGATGAGGATGATCACGACGAGCACGAGCACCAGCGGCGAGATGTAGTCCTGCAGCGTCTTGTCCCGCGTGAACACGGCGACGAGCAGGACAAGCAGCACGTACATGTAGTACTCGCTGGGCCGGCGGTGGGAGTCGATGTAGTCGCGGGCGAGCGCACGGGCGGGACCGCGGTCGCGCGGGTTGAGCGCCCAGGACTCGCCGCGCTTCATCGCCTCGAACTTGCGGTTGCGCTCGACGCGGGCCGCGGCCTTGTCCTCCGGGGTGCGCGGCGTCCGCGGACCGGTCGCGCGCCGTGCGCCGGTGATCGGCTGGCGCCGGTTGCGCTCGGCCTCGCTGCGCTTGGGCGTGGGCCGCCCCTTGGCCGCCTCGGCAGGGGAGCGGGGACTCTTGGCCGGGCCGCCCGGGCTCTGCGCGCCCTGGGGATCCTGGGCCACCTCGTCCGTCGCCCCGGCGCTACGACGTCGGAACACGCGCATAGCTTAGGAGGAAATAGCGCGTGATGCAGCCACCGGTCGTGGTAGCTCGCATGCGGGCGACCGCGTAGGGTGGAATGCGACTAGTCGCACGGGCTCGTCCGCCGTCTAGCCGGGTCTCCGGCCCCCTTCGGCCCGGTCGCCCGGCCAGGCGGCGGCACAGATGTCAATGAAGGGGACGGCCGCGCGTATGGGCGTGATGAAGCGAGTCTCACTCGTCTTCAAGGCCAAGGCCAATAGGGCCCTTGACCGGATGGAAGACCCTCGTGAGACCCTGGACTACTCCTACCAGCGGCAGCTTGAGATGCTGACGAAGGTCCGCCGCGGGGTTGCGGACGTCGCCACGTCGCGCAAGCGACTCGAGCTGCAGATGAATCAGCTCCAGCAGCAGACCAACAAGTACGACGACCAGGCGCGCAAGGCTCTCGGGCTGGGCCGTGAAGACCTCGCCAGAGAGGCACTTACGCGCAAGGCGGGTGTGCAGGGCCAGCTAAACGACATGCAGTCGCAGTATGCCCAGTTGCAGGCCGAGGAGGAGAAGCTGACGGTCGCCTCGCAGCGGCTGCAGGCCAAGGTGGACGCCTTCCGCACCAGGAAGGAGACCATCAAGGCCACGTACACCGCGGCCGAGGCGCAGACCCGGATCAACGAGGCGTTCTCCGGCATCTCCGAGGAGATGGGCGACGTCGGCATGGCGATCCAGCGGGCCGAGGACAAGACCGCCCAGATGCAGGCCCGGGCCGGCGCTATTGACGAGTTGATGGCCTCTGGCGCGCTCGATGACACCATCGGCGGCCGTCGCGACGACATCCAGTCTGAGCTCGATATGCTGAGCGCGAACAGCGACATCGAGCACGAGCTGAACCGCCTCAGGGGTGAGCTCAGCGCCGGCGCGCCCAAGGAGCTCGAGGGCGGCCCGGCCGGCGCCGGCGGCGCCAACGGCTCGCAGACCGGGCAGGCCGCGCCGACACAGCAGTACGCCCCGCCGCCGCCGCAGGCTCCGCCGTATACGCCGCCGGTCCAGGACACCCCGGCGACCCAGTACAGCCAGCCCCAGGACTCCCAGCCGGCCGGGCTCCCCGTCTCCGACGTGCCGCAGGACGGTGATGGCTCGTGATCGTCAGGATTCTCGGCGAGGGCCAGTTCCGGGTGGACGACACCGTCGCCGACGAGCTGAACCACACCGACACCGAGCTCGAGACCGCGGTAGAGCGGGGTGACGAGGCGGCGTTCAAGGCGGCGCTGACCGGCCTGCTCGCCCAGGTTCACGCGCAAGGTTCACCGCTGCCCCCAGATATCCTTGAACCGTCGGATCTGATCCTTCCGCACGAGGATTCGAGCATGGACGAGGTCCGCAAGCTGCTGACGGACGAAGGCCTCATTCCTGGCTGAGAGCACGAATAGCACACTTGCGGGGAACGTTCAGGTTGGGTTCAGCTTCCGTCGGATAGATTCCAGCTAGGTAATGCTGAGGCTCCCGGCAGGCGACAACCACCGCCGGGGCCGAACGGAGGTGGCGCCATGGCGGCGCGTACCAGGTATGCGCCCGACCGGGGGCTGACGGCGCGGATGACCGCGACCATGTTCCTGCTCGGGCTGGTGTTTGTCGCGTTCATCGCCGCGATCATCGGGATCGGCGCGGCGACCCATGCATCCGACGCCGTGATCGTGCTGTTCGCGATCGTCCTCGGCGGCGGTTTCGCGATCGGGTCGCTGTTCTACTCCGACAAGATCGCGCTGAGCACGGCGCGAGCGGTCGAGGTTGGCCCGAACGACGGGGAAAGGGCCAGGTACCTGCACGGGATCGTGGACCGGGTGTGCGCGCTTGCCGACATGCCCAAGCCGCGGGTCGCGATCGCCCCCAGCCCCATCCCGAACGCCTTCGCGACCGGGCGCAACGCCGACAAGGCGGTTCTGTGCGTCACCGATAGCATCATGAACAAGCTCGAGCCCGCCGAGCTCGAGGGCGTCATCGCGCACGAACTGTCGCACGTGGCGCACAAGGACGTCCAGGTGATGACCATCGCGTCGTTCCTCGCCATCATCGCCGCGGTGCTGATCAGGATCTCCTTCTACGGCGAGCTATTCGGCGGCGGACGTGGCCGCGGCAATAACCAGAACGCCGCGATCATCTTCCTCCTGCTCATGGTGGTCAGCATCCTCGTCTACGCGGTCAGCTTCCTGCTCATCAGGCTGCTGTCCAGGTACCGTGAGCTCGCCGCGGATCGCAGCGGCGCACTGCTCACCGGCCAGCCGAGCGCGCTGAAGAGCGCGCTGGTCAAGGTGACGGGGGACATGGCGAGGATCCCGACCAGGGATCTGCGCACCGCCGAGCCGCTGAACGCGTTCTTCTTCGCTCCGGCCATGCGCCTGAGCGCCCCAGGCGGCGGGAAGAGCCTGTCGACGATCTTCTCCACCCACCCGAGCCTCGAGCGCAGGCTGGAGGAACTGGACAAGGTCCAGCGCCAGCTCAGCCAGGGCCGGTAAGGAACACCAGAAGGACGTAACAAGTGGGCTTCCTCGACGCCCTGCTTGGCCGGACCAAGCCGGTCCAGCCCAAGCTCGACGACCTGTTCGCGCTCCCGTCTGCGGCGATCACGCTGGAGGCGGGAGCGGGGTTCAAGCCGACCGGCTCCGGCTCGGTCTGCTTCCGCCCGGTCGAGGGCAAGTCCTTCGACGACGTGCAGAAGGACATCACCGAACTCCTCGACGTGAGTTCGGGCAAGGAGGGCGGGCTGCCCGTCGAGGTCACCAAGGACTCCTACGGCTTCACCTGGATCGTCAGCTCGCGCCTGTCCAGCGAGCTTGACGCGCTGGTCACCGACCTGCACGCGGTGAACTCCACGCTGGTGGACAACGGCTTCGGCCCGCAGCTGCTGTGCACCCTGGTCGCGTTCCGCGACGACCAGGAGCGCCGGCTCGC
>JASHTQ010000155.1 GCA_030040475.1 Streptosporangiaceae bacterium | reverse complement strand
GGGAGCCTGGAAGGCCTCGGCGTCGTACAGCGTGGCGGCGGTGTCGATGAAGACCACGTAGCTGGCCAGGCCGTAGCCCTGGAATGTCCTGACGCCCGAACTGACCAGGAAGGCCGGGTAACCGTCCTGGGTCGGCGATGCCATCCAGGCCGACTGGCTGGGCGGGTCGTACGGCAGTTCGTTCTGGAAGAAGACGTCCGTGCCGTCCTGACCGCTCCAGATCACCTCGTTCTTCTGGTAGTGCTCGACGGCCAGGCCGTAGGCGGTCACGTCGTTTCCGGTCACCGCGACGCCGGTGCTCGCGGTGTTCTGGGTCCAGCCCACGTCGCCGCCGTGGTCGGCGCGCCAGGCCCACACGTCGTCGATGATCGAGTGGCTGGCGTTGTCGAGCAGGCTTACCGTCGCGCTGACCGGGGTGCTCTCGGCACCGCCGATCCGGAAGAAGACGTCCTGGATGAGGTCCGGGTCGGCGGCGTTGGCCGGCCCGGGGACGCCGACCGAGAGCAGGACCGGGGACTTGACCGGGCCGGCATCGACGATCAGGCCGGACAGCTTCACCCCGTCATCGGGCAGCACCACCATGGCGGCGTTGCCGTGCTGCGGCACCAGGGTGGCGAAGCCCTGGCCCAGGACCACGGTATCGGGGCGGCTGATCACGATCGGCTCGTCGAGGTCGTAGACGCCGGGGGTCAGGACGAGGTTCTTGCCCGCGGCCAGCGCGAGGTTGATGGCCAGCGTGGGCGTGGCCGGGCTGGCCACGAAGAACCGGGACAGCGGGATCGACGTGCCTGCTTCGCTACCGCTGGCCCAGGAAGGGCCGGACGAGTCGTGCTGGACTGCCGGGACGAAGACGTGGTAGCCGCCGCTCGAGTCGGCGTAAAGGAACGGCTCCTCCTCGGTAACCGGGCTTGCCGACAGGACCGTGTTCTGCTGGCACTGGCCGGTGAAGACCGGCGACGGCGCGCCCTGGACGCCCGAGTAGACCATGTTCCACAGGCCGTTCGGGCAGCCGTTCGCGCCGCCGATGGCGGCGTTGCGGACCATGTACTGCTGGTTGCCGTAGAAGTCGAGGTCTCCGCTGACCTTGCTGTCGGCGATGAAGCCGCCGCTGGCGGAGTTGCCCGCCGCGCAGTAGTCCTGGAAGACGACGCTGCCGTTGATGATGGCCCGCCTTATCGGGGCGGCCTGGGATACCGACCAGCTCTCCTCGCTGTTGGCGCAGCCGGCGCCGTAGGCGTCCACGACCGGCGGGGCATAAGCGGGCGGGGAACTCGGCAGGTCCACGTTGAGGGTCAGGTTGGACAGCGACCGCCAGAAGTTGTCGTCGGAGTTGCAGTTCGAGGTCCCGGCCGTGCACAGGTTGTTATACACCTCGATGGCGCCGTTGACGACCGTGTCCTGCGGCAAAAAGCCGAGCCCCGCCACCTCGGTGTAGTAACCGACCTGGAACACCAGGGGATCGGCGGCCGAGCCGTAGGTGCCCGGCTCGAACAAGACGGCGTAACGCTGGCTGTCGAACTGGCTCGCAACGGGGACCTGCTGGGCGGAGATGTTGTCGAGGTCGGCCTGGATGGTCGCCTGGCTCATCGCGTCGTTGAAGACGCAGACGTTGGGGCCGAACGCGGCGACCGTCGCCCCCGGGCACATCGTCGATGCCGGGGCCGCGGGCAGGTTCGCGGCCGTCGGCTGGTTGATGGTAACCGGCGCGGCGGCTGCCGCGGCGCCGGACGCCACCGCGAGCCCGGCTCCGGCAACGAGCGTCGCCAGCAGGGCGGCCGGGCGCCGCAGGCGTCTGAACCTGAACGGGCCTTGTGCAGGCATGATGGGGGCTTTCCTTCCTGGATGGCCGGTCAATTCGTCAGCCATTCCCGGGAAACTGCGGTAGCTGCCAGGCCGTGGCGCCGATGCAATCCAGGACGGTCAGCCAGTACACCTACGCAGCTCGTAGCCGCGAGGACGGCCGAGGACCTTTCATGATCACTTTCCGTTATTTCTGGAAACGGCATCGGGTCTTAACGTAGCGGTGGCGTTGTTAACGGGACATGAACATCATTGACCCGTCATCAAAAATCCGTAAACGGCAGGCGCTCCACGGCGGGACTTTCATGATCGCGGGCAGAAACGGTCGAAAATCGACCCGAACTGCCCGCGATCATGCACTGTACCAGAAATGTCTCAAGGTGAGGTTCGTGTATTAGCGGAAATAAGGGACCAGGCGTCGGGCGGCGGGGGTCAGGCGGCCGAGCCGCCGGCGGCCAGGCGCATCAGGTCGGTGTCGAGGTCGACGGGGACCTCGGTTCCGCCCGCGCTGCCGAACTCGTGCTGGTAGCTCTGCCAGGACTCGTCCTTTATCTTGCGGGCGAAGCCGCTCTCCATGAGCAGGACGAGCTCTACCGCGGCCCGGGCGATGCGCTTGTTGAGGGCCGGATCACTCCAGTCTTCCGGCGCGGCGAACAGCGAGGTCGGCACGGTCATGGTGCGCAGGTAGGCGAACAGCGGGCGCATCTGGTCGTCCGCGACCAGGGCGTGCCTGGCGGTCCCGGCCGTCGCGGCGAGCACGACCGGCTTGGCGATCAGCAGGTCGTTGTCGAGGATGCCGAAGAACGAGGTGAACAGGCCGCTGGGGCCGGCCTTGTGGACCGGCGTGGCGGCGACGATGCCGTCGGCCTCGCCGAGCACGGTGATCGCCTGGCGGAGTTTCGGCGTGATCAGCTGGGACACCAGCGCGGTGGAGACGTCGGTGGCGATCTCGCGCAGTTCGATGACGCTGACCGTCACCGTGTTCCCCCGCCCGGCCGCCAGCGTCGCCACGTGCTCGGCGATCCGGTCGGCAAGCAGCCGGGTCGAGGAGGGGTCGCCGGTGCCGGCGCTGACCGCCACGAGCCTGAACGTGTCGGCTTCTGTCATGAGCGAATGTCCTCCTTCTCCTGCGCCAGCTTCTGCGCCAACTTCAGGCAGATCGCTTCCAGCTGGCGGAGTTCGCCGGGATCCAGTTCGGCGGTCACGGCGCGGGCGACGCTGCGGGCGTGCCTGAGCCCGACCTCGCGCTGCCTGTCCCGGCCGGTCCCGGTGAGCGACAGCAGGACGCAGCGCCCGTCGGCCGCGTCGGCGTGCCGCTCGATCAGGCCGCGGTAGGCCAGCCGGTCCACCAGGCGGGACAGGGCCGGCTGGCTGAGCAGGACATGCCGGTTCAGCTCGGTCAGCCGCACGGGCGCGTCGCACTTGGACAGCGTGTACAGCACGTCGTACTCCCGCATCGAGATGTCATCCCAGATGTCCTCGGCGGCGAACTGCTTCATCAGCGCGGCGTGCGCGGACAGCAGCGCCTCCCAGGCGTCGTTGGCGAGATTCCTGGTGGCCGGCATCACAGGTCCGGGTACTCGGCGGCGGCCTGCGGCTCGGTGTCGGTGTAGGGAGACCCGCCGGTCACGTTGTCGCCGCGGTTGGCGTTCGGTACCGGCTGGCGCGGCGCCTGGTCACCGTACTTCGCCCGCACCAGGCTGGCGTGAGTGGGAGCCTCGGGGGTCTCCGGGTCCTGCCGGGCGGCGGTTTCCTTCCGCAGCACCGGGACGACCTCCTCGCCGAGCAGGTCAAGCTGGTCGAGCACCGTCTTAAGCGGCAGGCCCGCGTGGTCGACGAGGAACAGCTGGCGCTGGTAGTCGCCGAAGTGCTCGCGGAAGGTCA
>JASHTQ010000154.1 GCA_030040475.1 Streptosporangiaceae bacterium | reverse complement strand
GCCGGCCTGGGCGAAGAACTGCGTGAGCGAGTCCACCCGCTCGGCGTCCACAGGCATCGCCTGCACCCGGCCGCCGAGCTCCTTGGCCGCGCCGTCGAGCCGGTCGCGGTTGCGCCCTCCGATAGTGACCTGGGCACCCTTGTCGGCGAGTAGCCGGGCGGTCTCCAGCCCGATACCAGTGCTGCCGCCGATCACTGCCACCTGCCGGCCGAGAACGGCCATCTGGCTGCCGGTCACGGTCACCTGACGGTTCTCCATGCTTGCGTACCTCCATTTCCGAACGCTCCGTTCGGTAAAACTATATACGAACGGCGAGTTCGGTAATATCTGGTGCGTGGCATGCCTACCGCCCCGGCGCCCCGGCCGGCCGCGCAGCGAACGAGCCCGCCAGGCCATCCTGGCGGCCACCCTGGAGCTGGCCGCCGAGGGAGGACCCGCAGGCCTGCACATGGAAGCGATCGCCAAACGGGCCAAGGTCAGCAAGGAGACGCTGTACCGCTGGTGGCACTCCAAGACCGAACTGCTCCTGGACGCGCTGGCCGAGCGGGGACAGCAGACCATCCCGCTGCCCGACACCGGAACGCTCTTCGACGACCTGCGCGCCTTCCTGCGCGCCACCGTCGACTCCGCCGATGCCACCACCGTGCGGCTGCTGCACCACCTGGCCGCGGCGGCTGCCTCCGACCAGGCTATGGCCGACGAGGTCCGGGACCGGTTCCTTGCGACCCGCCGCGCCGCCCTCGGCGGGCTTCTGCGCCGGGCGGTGGCCCGCGACGAGATAACGAGCGGCTACGCCGCCCTAGCCGTAGACCTCATCTACGGCTCCATGTGGTACCGCCTGATCTTCGGCGTCGGCCCGCTCGACTACACGTGGGCCGACCAGGTCGCCTCCGCCATCGCGTCACGCCGATTGGATACGTGACAGCCTGGAGATACATCAGGCAGCGTCGGAAGCCAGGCGCGCATACGTGGCCTACGCGCCATATTCCGGGCCGATTTCACTGTCATGAGTACCGGGGACAGACCACGCCAGCCCGCTCATCTGAGCCAAGGCGTGAATCCCGCGGTTTCATAGCGGCTGTTGACGAGCCTCTTGTTGCCCGCCACGGCCTCGGGCTTGAGGCCGGCGATCCGATCCGCGATCCTGGCTATCTCGTCGTCCAGCCCGCTGTCATCGACCACCCGGTTGACCAGGCCTATCGTCATCGCGAGGTCGGCATCGAACATCTCGCCGAGCAGAAGGACCTCCTTCGCCCGCTTGAGCCCGAGCGCGAACGGCGTGATCGGTAGCGGCGGGCCCCAGCCGTGATTGATCTCTACCTCGCCGAACGTGGCGCTCCTGGCCGCCACCGTGAGGTCGCAGACCGCGGCCACCTCGCAGGCCTGCCCGAGGCAGTAGCCGTGGACGGCCGCGATGACCGGTTTGGCCAGATTCCAGATGGCCTGGCCCAGGACCGCCGGATGCCCGACATCCTCGCCCGCGGCCACGGCCTTCAGATCGCCGCCCGCGCTGAAGGCGCGTCCGTTACCGCGGATGACCACCGCGCGGATGGCGTCGTCGCCGGCCGCTCGCTCCAGCGCCGCCAGCACGCCCCGGTGCACGGCCCCATTGATCGCGTTGAGCTTCTCCGGCCGATTCAGGGTGACCTCGGCCAGGCTGCCCGCAGCACGATAAAGCACCGCGCCGCCCTCCAGGGGGATCACCCCGGCGCCGGAATCGGCAGGAGGCTCTATCTCCATCCGCACCCCAGAATTTGCATCCAGTACCCCAGACCATAATTTGATAGTTCTAAAATTATCGTATAAACCAACTCGCCAGCCACCCGAGCTCCTGGCACGGGAGCGCGACCGACAGGCCGCATCGGAACAGCCATGCCGGCGATCGCGGCGCGGCAGCGCGCGGCCAGGCGCACCCGCCGTCGCAATGTGGCCGATGAAAGCGACCCGCTATGCGTCCGAACCTGAGGGAACGCCGCTCGTGGTCCAGCGGAACGGGACGCCGTGCGTGGTGTCGGGCCGGGTGAGCAGGGTGGATTCGTCCCTGGCGAGCGGTTCGACTCCCTTGCTCTTCAGGTAGCTCTCCGCCTGGTCCAGGTCCTTGACCCGGAATGCCGCGGCGTGATGGATCTGGCCGTTGGCCGCCAGGTCGTCGGCGGCGAGCGTGCCATCACCCACCGGGGTCGCCAGCTCGACGACCGCCTCGCCCATCTGGATATATGTGTTGTCGGTGCCGGTCAGGGCCGAGGAACTCGTACCGATCAAGGTGCCGCCGAGGACGTCGGTATAGACGTGTGTGGCTTGGTCGCGGTCGCGCGTGAGCACCGTGGTGTAGGCCAGGCCCACCAGGCCGAGCGGGTGGTTGTCCGCCCACCAGTTAGGGTCCCAGTCCGGCTTGAGCCGGGGATCCATGGACTCCATCAGGGTGCCTGTCGGGTTCATGAACTCCAGTTGCGCGATGGTGTCCTTCGGATGGGTCATGATCGCCGCCTGAGGCGACGGCCGCTCCGTGGTCCGCACTCCGCCCTCCACGTACACGCGGACGCCGTTGTCCGTACAGCGCTGCCAGATCTCGCCTGCGTCGTCGGTGTACCAGGCGATGGAGTGCCAGTGATTTCCGAACCGCTGGTAGAACCGGCCGAGCGGCATGACGTCCCATCCCTCCACCCGGAAGGCAGGGGCCAGCGGCTCGATGACGCAGTCGCCCAGCACGACAAGCGAGGCATCGCGCTTCTCGCCTTCCATGTAGTGGTGGTCAAGGAAACCCCGCTGCACGCTGAACACGTCGTCGTACCACGCCTCGAGCGCGGGCAGGTCGCCGGTCATGTGGATGATGTGGAAGAGCTTGCCAATCGCCATTTGAGGACCCGTTCCTTCGCTCGTGTGACGGCCGTCGGCCAGCTGAAATCAACCCGAGAGAACTCGTTCATCATATCTAAAAGCGTGGAACAATACAGTACCTACCGCCGCACGGCCAGGTCCCACGTTGCCTATCGCCGGATGGCCCGCCCCGCCGCTGGCCATCCGGCGTGACGTCGTTGCCAACCTACCTCGTGCAAGCCGGTGTCTTTGGTCTATACTTGGACAACTACCAAATAGTTAGCCCCGGCACGGAGGGCCCGCATGGCAATACCGGACACCGGCTCAGGAACGCTGTACGTCGACGGTAAGTGGCGGCACGCGGCATCAGGGCGGACGTTCCCAGTGACGAACCCCGCCACCTCCGAGGTCCTAGCGCAGATCAGCGCCGCTGAGACCCAGGACGTGCGTGACGCCATCGCCGCCGGCCAGGCGGCGTTCCCGGCGTGGGCGGGCCGAACCGCATACGAGCGGGCCAGCTACCTTTACGAGGCGCACCGGCTGATGCTGGAGCGCGCCGACGACCTGGCCAGGGTCATGACGACCGAGCAGGGCAAGCCGCTGCGAACGGCCCGGATCGAAGTCCAGTACGCGGCGGACTTCCTGATCTGGTTCGCTGAGGAGGCCAAGCGCGTCTACGGGCAGATGATCCCCTCGGCCCGGGCCGATCAGCGGTTCATGGTCCTGCGCCAGCCGGTAGGCGTGGTCGGGGCGATCACCCCGTGGAACTACCCGATCTCCATGCTCACCAGGAAGGTGGGACCCGCGCTCGCGGCCGGCTGCACCGTGGTGCTGAAGCCGGCGCAGCAGACGCCGCTGTGCGCGGTGGAGGTGTTCCGGATCCTGCACGAGGTAGGGCTCCCGGCAGGCGTGGTAAACCTGGTCACCGCCGACCGGGCCAGGACCGTGGGCGACGAGTTCCTGGCCAACCCCGCCGTGCGGAAGCTGACGTTCACCGGATCGACCGAAGTCGGCAAGCGACTTGCCGCCGGTGCGGCCGGCCAGATCAAGCGCGTATCCCTCGAGCTCGGCGGGCACGCCCCGTTCATCGTGTTCCCCGACGCCGACCCGGCGCACGCCGCGCGCGGCGCCGCATTGGTCAAGTTCCTGAACACAGGCCAAGCCTGCATCTGCCCGAACCGCATCTTCGTGCACCGCTCGGTGGCAGACCGTTTCCTCGAAGTGCTCGCCGACCGGGTCGGCAAGCTGAAGGCCGGCAACGGCCTGGAGGAGGGCGTCACGATCGGCCCGCTCATCGACGAGGGCGCGCTGGCCAAGATGGACGAGCATGTCACCGACGCGGTCGGAAAGGGGGCGGGCCTGGTGCTCGGTGGTGAGCGCCTGGCCGGCGATCGGTACGATGCCGGGACCTTCTTCGCGCCCACCGTGCTGACCGATGTCACCCCGGAGATGCTGATCTACCGGGAGGAGACCTTCGGCCCGATCGCGCCCGTCATCCTGTTCGATGACGAGGAAGAGGTCATCCAGATGGCCAACGACACCGACTACGGGCTGGCCGCCTACCTCTACACCAAGGACCTGTCCCGCGCCATCCGGGTCAGTGAGGCGCTCCGCTTCGCCATCGTCGGGATCAACGACATCAACCCGACCTCCGCGGCCGCACCGTTCGGCGGCATGAAGGAAAGCGGCCTCGGCCGCGAAGGCGGCCAGGAGGGCATCGTCGAGTACCTGGAGACCAAGCTAATAGGCATCAGCGTCGCCTCGCCCGACCGGTAAGCCGACCATCGGCGCCGCCTGGCCCGACCGGCAACCGGACATCAGCGCCAGTTCTGCCCGACCGGCGCCCGAGCCGGTGATCGGACCAGGCGGCACTGCGGTGTGCCGCAACGGGTCCGGGCGCTGTGTGCCCGGGCCGCTGGCCTGGGGCACCCCCGCGGATGGCCAGTTCGCCCAACAAAGGTTTCACGGAACCAATAATTCCGAACGGTAGTGGTTCCAGGCAGTCTCTGTGACTGATGCGGTTCGCTCGTGGCGTCCAGTTACGGCTTGAATGTCTCATTCAAGTAGCTCTAGCGACATGGCAGTGGCATCCACATCGTATGTTCCGGCGCACCGACCCGGAGTCGCCACACTGCCGGTGCTGGTGCGGCTGAAGCAGCCCGCGGCCTGCTCCCGCTTTCGGTTCACCAGCGTCTTCGAGCCGGGGTAGCTCGGCCGCGGCAGCCCGAGGACGTGCTGGGCGATGATCCCGTGGAAGACCTCCACGGTCCCGCCGTAGGTGGCGGTGCCCTGGGCGAAACGGTGCGCGTACTCGACAGGGCCGGTGACGTCGGCACCGGGGCTGCCTTCTGACAGCAGCGCAGCGGGCCCGATCAGGTCCATCAGGTCGGCCGCGCCGCGGACCAGCGCGTCCGAGCCCTTCACCCGCCCCATCGGGCCGGGCGTCACCAGGCCGGCCTCCATGTGCATGGCCACCATGCCCAGCCGGTACCGCACCATCCGGTCGTCGATAGGCCGGCTGCCGTCGGCGCGGGTGGTCGTGCACGCCCAGGCAAGCGCCCCGTCGATGGCACGCCCGAGGGTCTGCAGGAAGGACGTGCCGATGGACAGGTCGGCAAGCTGCGCCGAAGAGCTACCACGACCGACGCCGTGCTCCTCATCCAGCGGCCCGTGCAGGACCGACCAGCCGTCGTTCACGCCGCCGAGGCGGTACCTGTCGCTGATCCGCACGTCGCTGTAATAGACGATGTTCGTCCGCTCGCCACCGTAGGTCCTGATGGCCTGGATCTCGATGCCCTGGCTGGCCAGCGGCACCAGGAACATCGTGAGCCCGCGATGCTTGGGCAGTTCCGGGTCGGTTCGGGTGATGAGGAAGGTGTACTGGCAGTTCTGCGCGCCGGTGGTGAAGATCTTGGACCCGTTGATCACCCACTCGTCCCCGTCGCGGACGGCCCGCGTCTTGGCGGCGGCGATGTCCGAACCGCCGTCCGGTTCGGTGTAACCGAGGCAGAACCGGATAGTCCCCGCGGCGACCCCCGGCAGCAACTCGGCGACCAGGTCGGGCCGGCCGAACTTCTCCACCGCCGCGAGCACCAGCCTTGTCGTGCCGGCCGTGATGGACGGCACCTCGGATCGGCGCATTTCCAGTTCGAGAATGCGCGCCCGGATCGCGTCCAGGCCCGCGCCGCCGCGTTCCGGGGGCCAGGTCGGCGTGACCCAGCCCTTCTCCCCAAGCGCCAAGTGCAGGCGCTCGTTGAAGCCGCTGCCCGTGCGCCGCTCCTCCTCGTGCACCTCCTCGGTGACGTGCTCGGCCATGAACGACCGCACCTCGTCGAGGAACTCCTGCTCCCCGGCGTCCAGCGGAACCCTGCTGAAGTCCATCATGGTCTCCCTAGGTCAGCCGCCGGCGGCGGCAAGCGCATCCGCGACGAGCCCGTCCGCGACGAGCCCGTCCGCGACCAGCGCGTCCGCGACGGCGATCACGTCCTCGGCCGGGTCGCCCGCCAGCAGGCTCCAGCCCTTGGCCCGCAGGAAGTAGAGGCTGGCGTCGGCCTCGGTGGTGAAGCCGAGCCCGCCCTGCATGTGCGCCGAAGTCGTCGCGCCATGCGTCGCCACCTGCGCCGCGTAGGCGAACGCGGCCGGCCCGAGCCGCCGCGCCTCGGAAGGCTCGTGCTCCAGCATCCAGCCCGCCCGCCAGACCAGGTTCCGCGCGCCGGAGATCCCTATCGCCACGTCGGCGAGCGGGAAGGCGACGCCCTGCAGCGATCCGATGGGCACGCCCATGGTCTCGCGGGTCTTGGCGAACTCGACTGCGATGCCCAGCGCGCGTTCGGTGAGCCCGACAAGGGCCGCGGCGGTCAGCAGCTTCCACTCTGCCCGCGCGACCCGGTACCTGGCGACGGCGTCCGGCCCGTAAGCCAGTTCCTCCCGCCGGCCGCCGCCCAGATCCCACCACGCCAGCGGCGTGCTGCCCTGGTTCGGCACGAGCGGCGGCGGCTCATCCGCGTGCACCACGATCAGCGTGCCCCCGTCCAGCGCGAGCACGCTCCGCGCCACCGCACCGCCCGGCACCAGCTGGCGCGCCAAAGCACCGCCCGCCGGAGCACCGCCCGCCGAACCGCCGCCCGCCGGACCGCCGCCCGGCTCCATGGACAGCGCCGCGATCCGGCGCCCGCTCGCCACCTCCGCGACGAGCTCATCCGGAGCCCCCGGCGAGCCCGCCAGCGCCCGCGACGCCACGGCGTGCTCGACGAAAGGCACCGGAGCCAGCGCCGCCCCCACCTCCTCCGCGACAAGCAGCAGGTCCACGAGCGATGCCCCGCCGCCCCCGGCGGACTCGGCCAGCCCCATCGAGGCCGCGCCCATATCGACCAGATGCCGCCATAGCGAATCGTCGTACCCGAGCGGCTCGGCGGCGCGAACCCGCTCCGTCGGGCACTCGTTCCTGAAAAACTCGTGGAAGGCGTCGCGTACGGCTTCCTGGTCACCGCTCAGGGAGTAGTCGGCGTAGCGCAGCTCGAACCTGTCCATAAGGCCGCCCAGAGAAATTCGATGATTTCCAAACTATCTATATCGTGCCCGATCCGCCCTTCAGCCGCCACGCTGGCCGGTAACCTCACTCTCGGCGTGGACCACGATCATGGCCAGTTTTGGTCTCCATACGGCACTACTGGCCGCGATCGTGAAGCACGCCAGATCGCAGCACATCGCCCGGGTTGCCGCCAGCCACCCAATTGTTAGATAGTTAGGTAAGTATCCCCAGGCCCCAGACACCAGACACCAGGCCCCAGACACGAAACCCAGGCCCCAGACACCAGACACCACACCCAGACCCGAAGGGCGGAACATGGACGTGCCGCAGCGCCCAGCATCCCCTGACCCCGACCGTCGAGCAGCCGAAGCAGCCGGAGTAGCCGCAGCGGACGAGGCGCCCGAGGCGCCCGAGATGTCCAGCCAGGCTGGCGTGCAGCGGCTGTTCTCGCCCAAGTCGGTCGCCGTGGTCGGCGCGTCGGAGACGGGCCTTGGCAGCATGGTCTTCCAGAACCTGCACAGGGACTTCCCCGGCAGGCTCTACCCGGTCAACCCGAGGCGCCCCGAGGTCCACGGGATCCAGGCCTACCCGACCGTCGATGACCTCCCCGAGCCGGTCGACATGGCGGTGATCCTCACCCCCGCCGTAACCGTGCCCGACATCATCGACCACGCCGCGGCGCGCGGCATCGGCGGCGCGGTGGTGCTGGCGGCCGGCTTCGCCGAGGCAGGCGCGGAAGGCAAGGCAGCCCAGCAGCGCATGACCGACACCGCCAGAGCGCACAAGTTTCCCATCGTCGGCCCGAACTGCAACGGCTTCTACAACGGCGCGAACAAGGTCGCCGCGACCTTCGCCATCCCCGTCGACATGGACCGCCCGAAGCTCGGCCCGGTGGCGGTTGTCTCCCAGAGCGGCGGCTTCGGCTCCTACATTCTGCTCAAGGCGATCACTGCCGGCCTGCACGTCAGCTGGTACCTGTCCACCGGTAACGAGTCCGACATGAACGTGGCCAGGAGCCTGCGCTACCTGATCGAGCAGCCAGAGGTCGGCGTCGTGCTGACCTTCTTCGAGGCGGTCCGCAGCCCGGAAACCTTCGTCGAAATAGCACAACGCGCCGCCGAACTCGGCAAGCCCATGATCGCGGTCAAAGCGGGCTACACAAAAGAAGGCTCCCGCGCCGCGATGAGCCACACGGCGTCGATCGCCGGCTCCGGCGTGGTCTACGACGCGATCTGCCGGCAGTACGGCCTGATCCAGGCCACGAGCGTGGAGCAGATGATCGACTTCGGCCTGGCCCTGCAGACCGGCCGGAGGATGGGCGGCCACAGGCTCGGCGTCATGACCCAATCGGGCGGCTCGGGCGCGCTCATGGCCGACGTGGCCGAAACATGCGGTCTCACCGTCCCGGTCCTGCCCGACAAAGACCGCGAGTACCTGCAAAGCCTGCTGCCGAGCTTCGGCAGCGCGGCCAACCCGGTGGACACCACGGGCAACTTCAACATGGAGAACTTCGACGCGGTCTACGGCGGCCTGGCCGCCTCGGACGGCGTCGACGCGGTGCTGCCGCTGATCTGGTACGTGGGGGAGCGGGAGACCAACGCGACCAAGAAGGTCTGGGCCGCCACCGACAAGCCGCTGGTCGTGGCGACCACCCTGTCCGCGCCCGACATCGCCGCGGCAGGCATCCCGGTCTACACCGACCCGGCGCGCGCCGTCCGCGCCGTCGGCGCCGTCGCCGCGTTCAGCGAGTCCCTGCGCCGCCGCGAGCACGTCGAGCCTCCGCAACAGAACAAGGACCGCACCAACAGGGCACGAGCCCTCCTCCAGCGCGAGGCAGGCCAGCCGTTCGTCCTCGAATCCGTCGCCAAGCAGGTCCTCGCCGAGTACGGCATCCCGGTCAGCCGCGAGATCATCGCCGACTCCGCCGAGGCGGCCGCCGCCGCCGCACGCACGATAAAAGGCCCGGTCGCGCTCAAGGTCCTGTCCTACAGCCTCCCGCACAAGTCCGACTCCGGTGCCCTGCGTCTCGGCCTCACCGGCGACGAGGCGGTCAAAACCGCCTACGAGGAGATGCTCGCCGGCATCCGCAACGCCAACCCGGACATCAAGGTCGAGGGCGTCCTGGTCCAGGAGATGGTTCCCGCGACGGTGGAGATCTCCTGCGGCCTGCAGCGAGACCCGGTGTTCGGCCCGATGGTCGCCGTCGCCATCGGCGGCGTGCTGATCGAGATCGTCGGCGGCGCGGTCCTGCTGAAGCCGCCGTTCACCAAGAAGACAGCCGAGGCCGCCGTGGCAAGGATCGCCGAAGGACGACTCCGCACCGCCAGCCGCGGCCTGTCCGACCAGCAGGCAACGCTCATCGCGACGACGATGGTCGGCCTGGGCACGCTCGCCCTCGAGCTCCCCGAGGTGGAAACGATCGACATCAACCCGATCCGCGTCGACGGCGAGGTGGCCAAGGCCGTCGACGCCCTGATCGTCGTCAGCCACTAAAGAAAGGCCGGAACACCATGCCATTCCCCAAACGGCAGGCGGCGATCGTCGGCGTCTACACCACCAAGCAGGGCAAGCTCCCTGATCGCACCTCGTTCTCGCTGCAGCTCGAGGCGATCACCGGCGCCCTCGACGACGCGGGCCTGACCACCGCCGACATCGACGGCCTGCTGCCGATGAGCGGCGCGGCGCACATCCCGGGCACCACCGCGCACCAGTTCTGGGCCGAACAACTCGGCGAGCGTCCCCTCAGCCTGGTCGAGATCGGCGGCGCGTCCGGCCAGCTCGCCAAGGCCGCGGCCTCGATCGCGGCCGGCCTGACCGACGTCGCGGTCCTGTTCTTCGGCCGGGCCGGCGCCAGGACCGGCCCCGGCGGCACGAAGGCGGCAAGCCAGAGGGCTCCCCGCGTCCCCGACGACTGGAGCTTCGCCACCGCGGGCGGCTACATGACCTCGTGGTACGCGCTGTGGGCACGACGGTACATGCACGAGTTCAACGTCACCAACGCCGACCTGGCCGAGGTCGCGGTCTTCACCCGCTACCACGCCACCCTCAACCCCGACTCGGTGATGGGCAGCCGCGGCGAGATCACCGTCGAGGACGTGCTCAACTCCCGGTACGTCTGCGAGCCACTGCACCTGCTGGACTGCTCGATCGACAACGACGGCGGCTACGCCGTCGTGATCGCGTCGGCCGAACGCGCCAAGGACTGCCGCAAGCAGCCCGTCTGGATCCTCGGCGGCGCCGAGGCGTACTACACCGACTTCTACGCCACGATCAACGACCCGTGGTTCCCCAACCAGGGCAAGGCGGTCCGCAAGGCGACCGACCGTGCCTTCGGCCTGGCCGGCATCTCCCGCGACGAGATCGACGTGGCGGGCCTGTACGACTGCTTCACCGTCACCACGATCCGCGACCTGGAGGAGATGGGCTTCTGCAAGCTGGGGGAGGGGGCCGACTACGTCAAGGAAGGCCACCTGCGCCTCGGCGGCACGATGCCGACCAACACCGACGGCGGCCTGCTGTCGGGCAGCCACTGCGGCGACCCGTCCGGCATGCACACGATCGAGGTCGTCCGCCAGCTCCGCGGGGAGTGCGGCGCCCGCCAGGTCCCCGACCCGAAGATCGGGGTCTCGCTGCAACAGGGCTGGGCCGTGCACGGCATGGCCAGCACCCTCGTCATGGCCGTCGATTAGAAGGAGAAACCACGATGACCGTTCTCGACCCGGCCCCCGCCCCGTACCTCAAGCCGCTGCCCGAGGTGCGCCCGGAGAACAAGCCGTTCTTCGACGCGCTGCGCGAGCACCGGTTCGTGGTGCCCAGGTGCGACGACTGCGGCGACTACAACTGGGTGCCCTACCCCGCCTGCCGCAGCTGCCTGTCGGAGAACCAGACCTGGACCGAGGTCTCCGGCCAGGCCACCGTCTACACCTACACGGTGTGCCACCGCGGCCCCGGCGCGTTCAACGCCGACGTCCCCTACGTGATCGCCCTGGGCGAGCTGGCCGAGCAGCCTCGCCCGTGCCTGGTCCTCGGCAACCTGGTCGGCACCCCGATCGAGGACATCCGCGTCGGCATGCCCATCGAGATCGCCTACCAGGACATTCCCGACGAGGACATCACGATGTGGCGCTGGGTACCCCGCTCCAGCTGACCTCCTGTCCAAAAATTCAAAATCTTTATTTAGCCGAACGGGCGGTGGTTCCTCCGTCTCTCCCGCGTCCCGGTCGCGGGTGGCTAGACCGCCCGCCACCAGTCGAGGACCCGAAGCGCGCGCAGGGTGTTCCAGCGGCTCGGCGCGCCGACGTCCTCGAGGTCGAAGTGGACCCGGCCCGGGTGGATGCGGTCGAGCAGCCACCGCCCGTCGGCCTGCCGTTTCGACTCCACGACCGCCACCGCCTCGGCCATCCGGGGATCCGGCGATGCACCCGACCCCCGGAAGTAGTCAAGCGCGCGCAGCACGTCGTAATGCCAGTAGTAGGGAAACGCGAACTCCAGGTACTCCGGGTCGACGACGTCCCCGGTGCTCTTGCGACGGAACAGCCCCCGCTCGAGCAGGTACTCCTCGCCGCTGCGCCGCGCGGCCCGAACCTCCGCGGGCGCATCGGCAGCGCGCTCGAACTCGAGCAGCCCGTCGAGCACGTTGATCGTCGTGTCGAACGAGGACCGCACCGACCCGTTCTCGGCCTCGCAGTTCCAGCCCCCGTCGTCGAGCCGCTCGCCGAGGATCCGCTCGACGACCGGCTCTACGTCCACCCCGAAGTACGCCCCGGTCTCGATCGTCCTGCCGTTGATGCAGGGCTCCACCTCCCCGTCGAAGTACCGCTGCCCGGCGTGCTCCCACCTCCCGTTCTCCGCGACGAGCCCGATCGCCCGCCGCGCGGCCTGCGACTCAGGGTCAAGCCCGAGCAGCTCCAGCGTCTGCAGCGTGTGCATGGTGGCCGTCCACGGCTGCCCCTCCTCGCGGCCGGCGTAGTCCCCGGGAAAACAGGCACCCCCGGCCCAGAGCCCGTCCGCATCCTCGACCGCGAGCAGCCGCGCCCCCCACCCGTCCTGCTCCACCTTGCCCCGCTCGGCCGCCACCTCGCCATCCGGCGCGTCCGCCAGGTCCCGCAGCACCTGCCAGCGAATGGCAGGGTCCCCCGCAAGCAGCCAGTCGATTACGTCCATGCCGGCAGGCTATCCGCCGCCACCGACATTCTCGGGCCACGACCCTCACGGCCCGGGCTACCTGCCCGCCGGGTAGCCCACCGCCGTGCCGCTCCTGGCCGGGCCAACCGCCTGCCCGTCCGCCGGCGCCCGGTCAGTCCACGGCCATGATCAGCGTGCCGGCGTAGCCGTGCACGGAGGCGCCCTGCGCGAGCGACAGGCCGATCTTCGCCCCGGGAACCTGCCGCTCGCCGCATTCGCCGCGAAGCTGGCGGGCCACCTCGACGGTGAAAAGCCCGTGCGGCAGGCCGCAGTGGGTGTTCGAGAGCAGCCCGCCGTCGGTGTTGGCGGGCATGGACCCGCCGAGCCTGGTGTGGCCCTCCTTGAAGTACGCGGCGCCCTCGCCCAGCTTGCAGAAGCCGAGTTCCTCCAGATCGCGGATCACGGTGATCGTGAAGCAGTCGTAAAGCCCCGCGACGTCGATGTCGTCCCGCGTCACGCCCGCCTGGGCGAAGGCGATGTCGCCCGAGCGCCGCACCGAATGGCCCTGCTCGGGGAACCAGGGCGCGTCGATGGTCGTGTAGCCGTCGGTGTGGGTGGCCTCCGCGCCGCCGATCACCCAGACCGGCTTGCCCCGGGTTCCGCGCGCCACCTCGGCGGAAGCGACCACGATCGCGTAGCCGCCGTCTGTGTCGACGGCGCAGTCGAACAGGTGCAGCGGGGTGGAGATCATCCGTGAGCTCACCACGTCCTCGACGGTGAGCGGGCCGCGCGAGCCCATCACCGAGTCGGGCTTCAGCGTCGCGTGGTAGCGATGCGTCACCGCGACCTGTGCGAGGTCCTCGCTCGTCACGCCGAACTCGTGCATGTACCGCTGGGCCCACATCGCGTACCAGGGCGTCATGTACACGCCGTGCGCGTCGCCCGCCCAGTCATACCCGCGTGGCGCCCCACCCACCTGCCCATCCCTCTTCACTGGCACAGCCTTGCCGCCTGGGCCGATCTTCCAGCCCGCCTTGCCCCAGAACACGACCACCACGTTGGCCAGCCCGGCCGAGATGGCCAGCGCCGCCTTGGTGACGCCGTTCGGGTAGCCGAGCTCGCCGTAGGACATCGGGCGCCCGCCGAACTGGGCCGCCCAGAACATCTCCGGCCGGTGCGGCGCCTCGGGGCCGGCGGCCATCGGGACAACGCCGTCGACGTCGTCGGGCCGCAGGCCCGCGTCGGCGAGGGCGCCCTTGATCGCCTCGACCTCCAGCGAGACGGAGGTCCGCTCCAGGTTCCTGGCCTGCTCGGTGGTGTACGTGCCGACGATGGCCGCCTGCCGCTTCGGGAACGCCATCTGATCCGACTCCTCGCTGATCCGATTCCTCGCTGATCCGGCCCCACGCCGATCCGGCCCCTCGGGCCGCCCGGGACCCTTATTATTCGATACTTAGAAGTATTACGATCTATTTACCGTAACGACCGATCGCCCGGCGCGTCAACGCGCCCGGATGCGCTCATGCAGAGGGGAGCACGATGACCGACCCGAGTCGGCGCAGGCCCGCCGCGGTGGTGACAGGAGGCGGCGGCGGCATCGGAACCGCGGTGGCGCTAGAACTGGCGCGCCGGGGCAGCGCCGTCGTGGCCATGGATCCCGGGGTAGGCCTGCAAGGCGAGCCGCTGAACGAGCCGACCGCCGAGCAGACTGCGAAGCGGATCGCGGCCGAGGCAGGCGTGGCCAGGGCCTCCACGGCGTCGGTCACCGACCGCGACGCGATCCGCTCGCTGTTCGCCGATGTGGTCGGCGAGTTCGGCTCGCTGGACATCGTCGTCAACACGGCCGGGATCCTGCGCTTCGCGTCGTTCCTCGACGCCTCCGAAGAGGACTGGCGGGCCGTCCTCGGCGTGCACCTGAACGGTTACCTGAACGTCCTGTCCGAGGCGATACCGGTCATGGCGGCGGCCGGATACGGCCGGATCGTGGGCGTGACCTCGGGCGCGGGCCTGGCCCGCGCGGCCGCGGACAGCGCCCACTACAGCTGCGCGAAGCGAGCCGTCGCCGCCGTGACCTGGCAGCTGGCGGGCCTGCTGCCGGAAGGCGTCGCGCTGAACGCCCTGTCGCCGATCGCCGCCACCAGAATGGTCACCGGCGCCATGACCGGCGGCGACCCAGCCCGCACGCAGCCCGTCCCCGCCCAACGGCCCGACGGCCCCGCCGAACGGCCCGACCGCCCCGCCGAACGGCCCGACGGCCCCGCCGAACGGCCCGACGGCCCCGCCGACGGTCACGCGACCGGCAGGAGGCACGGCAACCTGGACCTGTCCGGCCTGCCGCCCGCACAGGACATGGCCCCGGCCGCGGCATACCTGGCCAGCCGGGAGGCCGGGTCGTTCCGGGGCCAGGTCATCTTCTCCGCCGGACCCGAACTGTCCGTGATCTCTCCGCCGCGCCTGCTCGAAGCCGTCCGCACCGACCACACCGCCGATTTCGCCGCGTCGCTCGACACACTGGTTCCGGTGGTCCTGGGTCCCGCCGAGGCCCAGCAGCGCTCGACCGGCGGTTCCAACGCCCGCTTCGGCCCCGTCTTCGACCAGCCGGGGACCACGGGTCCCGTCCCGGGCCCGGCCCCCTCCGCCCCGTCTAATTGCCTGGTCATTACCGACAACGCGGCCATCGCACGCTCGATCGCCATCGCGCTTGCCCGCTGCGGCATGACCGCCATCGACATCGCCGCCAGGCCCATAGACGCCCATCCGGCGCCCGCCCATCCGGCGCCCGCCCATCCGGCGCCCGGCCAGCTTGCCCGCTTGCCCACCGGCTTCGCCGCGGCCGATGCGGCGCTGCAGGCCGCCGCCCAGGCGGCCGGAGGACTTGACGCGGTCGTGATCGCGCCCGGCTCCTTCGCCGCGATCGGCCCGGCAGCCCCGTCGTGGCAGCAGATGCTGGCGGGTTACTCGGTGACCACGGACCACGTGCTGTCCCACGCGGGATGGCTGCAAGCCGCGGCGCGGCACGCCGTGCGCACCTCGCGTCCCATCAGGATCATGCACTTGGCCGACGCCACCTCGCCGCCGCTGTATCCATCCGCGCAGGCCGTGGCCCAGCTCGCCCGCTGCGCCAGCCTGCTCAGGCCCGAGCTGATCGACGTGTTCTCGATCGCCCTGGAGACAGCGGAGCCGGCCGACCGTCAGCCGGTCGCTCACCTGATAGCCCGCCTCCTGTGGTCCGGCGACGGCACCGCGCTACGCGGTGCCGAACTGGTCGCCCGCCCGGGCTGGATAGGCGCCCGCAGCCACCCCGGTCCAACCGCGACCGCCTCCTACGGCACGTCGACCGTCCCGCCCTGGATCACCGACTGGCTGCGCGACGCCATTCCCCTGGCCAGCGGCCGCACCGGGCCGGATCGTGGGTCAAAACTTCCCCTATAAGGGCAGCAACGACCCACGATAATGAAAACAGGTTCGGATCAGGGCGGCGAAGGGAATCACGCGGACGGTTGTCGCAGCGCTCGGCGGAGGCAAACGTGGCTCGATGCGGCACTTAGGCCATGTCCCGGCTGTCCCCGTCGCCCGGGCCGCGGCCAGCTAGCTGTCCCCGTCGCCCGGGCCGCGGCCAGCTAGCTGTTCCCTTCCCGGGCCGCGGCCAGCTAGCTGTTCCCTTCCCGGGCCGCGGCCAGCTAGCCGTCTCCGTCTACCACGGTCCTAGCTGCGGCTTTGAGCTGTGGCGGCGCGTCACGTCTGTCGGCCGGCAAGTGCTCATCAAATCGTTATAGAACAATAAATTCGATAGTTGTCGACATGTCTTCCGAACGGAACTACAGTATGTAACCAAAGTTCGATATTCGACTTCGAAGGGACCGCACATGGGACAGTTGCGCATGGCTGGCTTCCGTCATCGTTTCTTGCCCGTCGCGGCGGGGGCGCTGCTGGCCGTGGGCCTGGCGGCGTGCAGTAGCTCTGGCTCAAGTACGAGCGCTGCCGGGACGGGCGGCAACACAGGGGGCAGCGGGGGCGGCCAGTGCTCGAACATTCCGGCCGGGCCCATCCAGCTCGCCAACATCGTCCCGCTGAGCGGGCCGACCGCCCAATCGGGCGAGCTGGAGGAGATCGAGTCCAATCTGCTGGTCGCCTACTTCAACGCGCATGACAGCGTGTGCGGGCACAAGTTCGCGCTGACCAACTACAACGACAAGGGCGACCCAGCGACATCCCTTGGCATTGCCCGCCAGCTCGTCTCGCAGGGCAACGTGATCATCATGGAGGACTCGCTGTCCTCTGCGCAGAACCAGGATCAGCCGTACCTGATGCAGCAGCACGTGCTGGTGGTCAACGGGGACGGCGCCTACGCGCTGTTCAACGCCAAGCAGAATCCGACCGCGTTCAGCACCGGCCCGTCCAACGCGCAGTACGCCCAGCTGATGGTGAACTGGGCGAAGGCGCACGGCGACAACGACATCGGGATCCTGTCCGACGGCACCTCGTTCAGCGTGGAGCTTGCGGCCGACGCCGAGGCCGACGTCAAGGCCGCGGGGCTGACGTTCGTCAAGACGATCACCTACTCGCCCACGGCGATCGACCTGACGACCCCGCTGACCGAGGCGAAGGAGGCCGGGATCCAGACGCTGTTCCCGACCGGGTTCACCGGCATCCCGGCCATGGTCTCCGGGTTCAAGGAGATCGGCTGGGCACCCAAGATCGTCGGCTGGGGCGGGCTGAACGACTTCGGCATCACCGCGTCTCAGGTCCCGGCCGGGACGGTCGACGGCTGCGACATCTCGTACACCCAGGGGCAGCCGACGTCCAGCCTGCTGACGCCGGTGAATATCGCGCTGCTCACCGCGTCCAAGGCCAAGATCGGGCTCAACCCGCAGACCTCCGGGGTGCTGACCGGCTACTTCAACCTGCTCGCGATCAAGTGGGCGATCGAGAAGGCCAACTCGCTGGACGGGACCAAGCTCGCGGCCGCGCTCAGCTCCGCGTCCAGCGTTCCGACGAACATACCCGGCCTGAACCTGAACTGGACCGCGACCTCGCAGGTACACAACGGCTTCCCAAGCTCTGCACTGAAGGAGTGCGAACTCAAGCAGGGACCCTACGACATTCTCTACGCCGCCAGCTGACGCCCGCTGGCGGGCCGGCGGTCAGCCGAGCAGGGCGCGGATGTCTTCGGCGTCGAGGCCGGCGCCGAAGACGTTACCGTCGTCAAGCACGCTGGAGAACAGCCTGGCCTTCCTGGCCTTCAGCGCCATGACCTTCTCCTCGATGGTGTCCTTGGCGACTAGGCGGTAGACCATGACGCTCCGGGTCTGCCCGATGCGGTGGGTGCGGTCCACGGCCTGCGCTTCGGTCGCCGGATTCCACCACGGGTCGAGCAGGAAGCAGTAGTCGGCCTCGGTGAGGTTCAGCCCGAACCCGCCGGCCTTGAGGCTGATCAGGAAGACCGGGTCGGTGCCGTCCTTGAAACGCCGCACCACCGCGGCCCGGTCGCGGGTGCCGCCGTCCAGGTAGCAGTACGGGATGCCCTCGGCCCCCAGCCGCTCGCGGACCTTGCCGAGGAAGCCGGTGAACTGGCTGAACACCAGGGCCCGGTGCCCGCCGCCGATCACCTCCTGGAGCTGGGCGAGCAGGGCGTCGATCTTGGCCGAGGCCAGGCCCTCGTGGGTCTCGTCGACGAGCCCGGCGTGCAGGCTCAGCTGGCGCAGCAGGGTCAGGGAACGGAAGATCGTGAAGCGGTTGGCGTTCATGTCGCCGATCAGGCCGAGAACCTTCTGCCGCTCACGCTGCAGCCGTGTCTGGTAGACCTTGCGGTGCTGCGCGTGCAGCTCCACCTCCAGGACCTGTTCCTGCTTGGCCGGCAGCTCGGCGGCCACCTGTTCCTTGGTGCGGCGCCGGACCAGCGGCCTGATCCGCCGCTGGAGCTGGGCCAGGCGCTGGCTGTCGCCCTGCCGCTCGACCGGCCGGGCGTAGTAGTCGCGGAACCGTTCTGGGCTGGGGAACAGGCCGGGAGCCGTTATCGACAGCAGCGACCACAGCTCCATCAGGTTGTTCTCCAGCGGCGTGCCCGTGATCGCGATCTTGACCGGGGCCGGCAGTCGGCGGGCGCACTGGTAGACCTTCGACTGGCGGTTCTTGGCCTGCTGGGCCTCGTCCAGCAGGAGTCCCGACCAGCCCACCCCGGCGTAGGCGGCGAAGTCGATGCGCAGCAGCGCGTAGGACGTGACGACCGCGTCAGCGCCCGCGGCGAGCTCACCGAGATCCAGGCCGAGCCGGGCCACGGTGCCCGGCACCGCGACCACCCGCAGGTCCGGCGCGAAGCGCGCCGCCTCGGTGGCCCAGTTCCCCACCACGCTGGTCGGCGCGACGATCAGGAACGGCCGGTCGGCCGGATCACGCTGCCTGGCGTGGCTGATCAGGGCGAGGCACTGCAGCGTCTTGCCCAGCCCCATGTCGTCGGCGAGGATGCCGCCCAGCCGGTGTTCCCACAAGAACGCCAGCCAGCCGAATCCGTCCTGCTGGTACGGCCGCAGCCCGGCCTGCAGGCCGGGCGGCGGGGCGATCCGGCTCGCAACGTCGGCTGACAGCAGGCCCTGGACCTGCTCGCGCCACGCCGCCGCCTGATGTCCGATCACTCCCAGCGCAGCCAGCTCATCCCAGAACCCGGCCTGGTACCGGCTGATCCGCAGCTCGCCGGCCGGCGAGTCCTGCAGCGCGCGGGCCTCCTCGATCAGCCGGGCGAGTGCCCGCAGCTCGGGCTTGCCCAAAGAGAAGTAGGCCCCGTCGGGCAGCAGGAGATGCGACTCGCCGCGGCTGAGCGCCAGGAACACCTCGAGGAACGGAACCGGATGCCCCTCCACGACGATGGTCACGCCCAGGTCGAACCAGTCGGTCTCACCAGCCAGCTCACCGGCGGACACCGTGATCTGCAGCGAATCCCCGGCCTCCCGGTAGTCCGCGGGCTCGCCGCTGACCTCGAGGATCAGCCCGGGCTGCTCGGCCAGCAGCGGCAGCAGTTCGGTGGTGAAGCGCATCGTGTCGACGCCGGTCAGGCGGATACGCGGGGCCAGCGCGGGCGGTGCCGCGCCGGGCAGGTCATCACCCGGGCCGAGCAGGCCGTAGCGGTCCAGCGGCAGGTCGAGACCGGCCAGCAGCGCCCGCTCCGCGGCCGGGTCTCGGTATCCGTCGTCCGGCCGCTCCGCCTCCAGCGGCGCGCGCAGCGGCGAGTCTCCGACCCGATATGCCCATTCCCAGCTCACCTCCAGCTCGTGGTCGTCGCGGTAGCTGGCCCGCAGCACCAGGTCCGGCCCGAAGATCTCGGGCGAGGTGAACGACCCGTCCAAGCAGATCACGGCCGCAGCGTGGCGCAGCCGCGGGTAGTACCGGTCCCGGAACCTGGCCTCCTCGCCGGCTGGTACCTGCAGCGGCTCGCCGCCCAAAGCCATCTGCTGCAGCGGCGCCGGCACCGGCCGGATGAGCCGGGCCAGCCGGAACCGCCAGCTGCCTGGCTCGCCGCCGGCCGCATCGGCGGGGTGGACGCACACCGCGCCGTGCCCCTCCGCCCCGATGAACGCGACCGGCACGACGGGTTCCCCGTCGCCGGCCAGAATCACCGGCGCGATCCGCAGGCCGCCGGCCGCGCCGCGGGTCACGTCCAGGCAGAACTCGGCATCGCCGTACCCGGCCAGCGCGCCGCGCTTGCCCGGATAGACCAGCCGCAGGCCGGCCGCAGCGGCCTCGTCGAGCAGGGGCCAGAGCCGTGGTGAGCCGACCGCGGAAAGCTCGATCGACCGGTCGTCGCCATAGGGGTAGCCGTAGTAGCCGCCGCGCGCCGCCTGGTACAGCAGGTACAGTTCCCGCAGCAGCCGCACCTGCTCCTCGCGGTAATCGCCGCAGTAGCGCAGCGTGTCCAGCTTGCCCCAGCTCAGATCGCCGCCGACCCAGCCGCCGCTGCGGCCCGGCCGCACCAGCCGCGCGATCAGCCTCAGCGGGGCGCGCCCCGTCGTCTGGCCCGCGCGAGCCTGGTCCGGGCGCCCGGTCAGCGCGAGCTCGATCGCCAGCGACGTCGTGCCGGAGCACGCGGATCCGCCCTGGCTCAGCAGGGAGTCCAGCGACCTTTCCCACCCTGCGGGTTCCGGGCTCCCCCGCCGGGCCGGTCCCGGAGTGTCGGGAACCAGGGCCGACAGGACCAGCGCGACCACGTGCTTGCAGTTGAACTCGACCGGGCAACTGCACTCGCCCAGCTCGAACTCGGCGGGCAGCCCCCGGGTCAGCGAGAAGAACGCGGCCGCGTTGTAGACCTTGTTCTCGTGGCCACGTACCGTCCCGCGAAGGGCGTCGCTGTCTGGATCCCATGCGGCGTACAGAACGTCCCGTTTGCGCGCGTATTCGGCCCCCCTCGCGTACGTGCCCGCATCGACGGCTTCCCGCATGCTGGCCAGATTGAGGTCGAGGATCGTGACATGCGCCATGGCCGGACGATAACGGCGAGCACCGTCATTTCCGGTCCGGCCGGCTCGCGGCCTCGCGGCTGCGTCGATAACCTCTCCAGGAAATGCAGCCCCGGTGGAATCGAACTGCCGCGCATGGGTGTTCTGGCCGTGAGAGGACGCGGCGCGGCCGAGTCCGTTGTTCCGTCGGCAAGGAGCAGTCATGACCACGGCATACGACTTCGCGGGGACCGCCGCGGATGGCACGCAGGTTCCGCTGCACGATTACGAGGGCAAGGTGCTGCTCATCGTGAACGTCGCGAGCAAGTGCGGGCTGACGCCGCAGTACGAAGGCCTGGAGTCGCTGTACCGCGATCGGAAGGATCGCGGCCTGGAGATCCTGGGATTCCCCTGCAACCAGTTCAAGGGACAGGAACCGGGCAGCGACGAGGAGATCCAGGACTTCTGCAAGTCCACGTACGACGTGACCTTCCCTGTATTCGCCAAGATCGAGGTCAACGGCCCGGATGCCGAGCCGCTGTACCGGTGGCTGCGCGCCGAGGCGCCTGGCGACTTCGGCCCGCAGTACGGCGGCTTCTACGAGGCGATCTCGAAGATCCAGCCGCAAGCAGCGGGGACCGACGAGGTGAAGTGGAACTTCACCAAGTTCCTGGTCGACAGGGACGGCAAGGTCATCAAGCGCTACGAGCCGCCGGTGCTGCCCGCCGACATCGGGGCAGATCTCGAGCACTACCTCTAGTGCCAGGCCGGATCGCGAACGTGAGGAGCCAGTAATGCGTGTCCCGCTGTCCATTCTCGACTTGGCGCCGATCGCGCGGGGTCAGACCGCCGGTGACAGCTTCGCGAACAGCGTGGCGCTGGCCCAGCTTGCCGAGGAACTGGGATACCTGCGGGTCTGGTATGCCGAGCACCACAACATGCCGGGCATCGCCTCCTCCGCCACCAGCGTGGTGATCGCGCACGTCGGCGCGCAGACCCAGACGATCCGGCTCGGCGCGGGCGGGGTGATGCTGCCCAACCATGCCCCGCTGCTGATCGCGGAGCAGTTCGGCACCCTGGCCGCCATGTACCCGGGACGGATCGACCTTGGCCTGGGCCGGGCGCCCGGCTCGGACCAGAACACGATGTACGCGCTGCGCCGTGACCCGACCTCAGCCGACACCTTCCCGCAGGACGTGGTGGAGCTGCAGGGCTATCTCACCGGCAACACCCGGGTGCCGGGGGTGGACGCGGTCCCCGGCAAGGGCTCGCACGTCCCGCTGTACATCCTGGGGTCGTCGTTGTTCGGCGCGAGGCTGGCCGCCATGCTCGGCCTGCCGTACGCATTCGCCTCGCACTTCGCGCCGGCCGCGCTCGACGAAGCCCTCGCCGTCTACCGGCACGAGTTCCGGCCGTCCGGGCAGCTGGAGCGGCCGTATGCGATCGCGGGCGTCAACGTGATCGCCGCCGACACGGAGAGCTCCGCCCGGGAGCAGCTCGAGGGAATCCGGCGAATGCGGGCCATCAGCCTGTACCGGCGCGGGCGCCCGGAAGGCGGCGGCGAGAACCTGACCGACGAGCAGGCCGACCAGCTGCTGGCCGCGGGCATCGGCGCCCATGTCGACCAGATGCTCACGTACACGGCGGTCGGCACTCCGGCCCAGGTGGGTGACTACCTCGACGGCTTCGTCCGGCATACCGGGGCCGACGAGGTGATCGTCGCCCACCAGGCGCCGGCCATCGAGGGTCGGCTGCGGTCGGTCACGCTGCTGGCCGAAGCCATGCAGGCCGTCCCCGCGTGACCCGAGCAGTGCCGGCCGGTGACACCATCGCGGCGATCGACCCGACCGCCCTGCTCGGGGACTGGCGGCTGACGCGACGGCTCGCCGACCGGCGCAGCGGACTGTCCGGGACGGTGCGCGGTCAACTCACGCTGCGCAGCGAGGGCGGCGATCACATCGCATGGGTGGAGCAGGGCACCCTGCTCTGGAACGGATCCCGCCTGCCCGTCTCCCGGTCCTACCGCCTGCTGCGCGCGCAGGAGGGGTGGTGGCTGTATTTCTCCGACGGCCGGCCGTTCCACGCCTGGACGCCGGGCCGGTGGGTGGACCACCCGTGCCGCGAGGATTCCTATCACGGCCTGATCACCGTCACCGGGCCCGATCGATGGCGCACCCTCTGGCAGGTGGATGGGCCGGACAAGGCGCAGCGGATCATTACCTGGCTGTCCCGCTGACTCCTGTTCAGTTGTCTGGCTGGCCGGGGTCTACGAGGGTGACCTGAGTGGTCAGTTCGTCGGTGCCACGGATGAGGCCGAGCTCGATCGTGCCGCCCGGTGCGGCCTGGAGTGCGTCGAACAGGTCGTCGGGGGTCCGTATCGGGTGACCCGAGGCCGCCACGATCAAGTCGCCCTGGGTGATACCTGCGCGGGCGGCCGGACTGTCCTCCGCCACGTCGCGGACGAGCAGGCCGTCGGTGTCTGGCAGGCCGACAGCGCGGCGGAGCCGCCTGGCCACGTGGTTCGGCGCGATCGCAACACCAAGCCTGAGCGGTCGTGCCGATTCGCCGCGGCCGAGCGTACCGGCCCGGTCCTTTAGTGCCTGGTCGGCTGGTATGGCCAGGTAAAAGCCCTCGCCGAGGCGATTGGTGTTGATCCCGAGCAGCTGCCCCGCGGCGGTCAGCACCGGGCCGCCTGAGGAGCCGGGCAGCAGCGGGGCGGTGTGCTCGAGGCTGCCGGTGATGCGCCGGCCGCGGGGGCCGCGGAAGGTCCGCTCGACGCCGGAAACGAACCCGAACGTGACCCGCAGCCCGCGCCCGCCGGGGTTCGCCAGGGCGAACACGGGCGTCCCTATCTCGGCGGCCGTGCCATCGGCCCACGGCAGCGCGGGGACCCCGCCGGTGTCGACGTCGATGACGGCTAGGTCGCCGTCGATGTCATGCCCGGCCACGTTCCCGTCCGCGGCGCGCCCGTCGGCGAAGGTGACCGTCACCTTGTCACCGCGCACGTTGTGCGCGTTGGTGAGGACCTTGCCCTCGCCGAGCACGATGCCCGAGCCGACGCCCCAGCGCTGCCCGATGCCCACGACCGAGGCCCCGGCGCCTTGCGCTAGCTGCCTGATGCTTGCCCCGATCTCATCGAGGATCGCCATGCCTGCCACCTCCTGTGAGTAGTAACTTGCAAATTACTATTAACTGGCCCGAAGTCAACGGAGCTACGATCAGCCCATGGCTGAATCCGACCTGGAACCCTCACCGCTCGCCGAGGCGCTGACCCGGGTCGGCGATCGGTGGACGCTGCTGGTGGTCGAGGCGCTGCTCCCCGGCCCGCAGCGGTTCAACGAGCTTCTCGGCCTGATTCCCGGCATCGCCGCGAACATCTTGTCCGAGCGCCTCAAGCGGCTCGAACGCGACGGACTGCTAGTAGCCCGGCCCTACTCCCAGCGACCGCCCAGGGCCGCCTACCAGCTGACCGCCGAAGGCGCCGAACTCGCCGGGGCGCTCCGGCTGCTCGCGCACTGGGGAACCCGGCACACCGACCCGGCGGACGCGCCGCGCCACCTCACCTGCGGCACCCCGATGGAGGCCCGCTGGTACTGCCCGACCTGCGACGAACTCGTCGACCACCAGCCGCAAAGCGCCCAGACGCACTATGTGTAACGAGGAACGGCGAGCCAGGCCAGGGCGCCGCTGAGGAGGAGAAGGTGACGGCTGGTGGCCGGACGGCGCCACCGGACCGGCCCGCCCGCCCTGGCGCGAACCTGCGTCACACTAATCTCCTTCGGTACCCGCGGGTCGGGAATTATGCGCCCCCGCGCGCGTTAACATGAGCAAGGCACATGGGAACCGAACCGGTCGTCCGACGACGGCTTCCGGTGCCGTGGCCACTAGCCTGCGCGTCGGCGGCTCCGGGTCTGCGTGAGGCCGGCCGAGGTCCGGTGCGTGGATCGGCGGAGATTCGCACGTCGGCGCGGCGTTCGGAGCACCAGTCCCCGTTGCGCGGGACGCTCCTCGCCCCCCTCCGCGGGACCATGCGGCGTGTGCCGTGGCCACGGTGCCCGGTGTTTCAGAGGAGGAGTCCTTGGCTCGACCAGGCCAGCGCCAGACGGGCGCTCGCCGTACCGCCCCCCGGAGGCAGCAGCGTGTCCGGCACCGCGACGACGGCGTCCTCTCCGTGCTCGCCCGAACCGCCCGTGAGGTCGAGGAGGCTGCCAGGCGCGGCCGCGTGACGCCTGCCGTGCGCACGAAGTTCCAGGCCGTCGCCCTGCTGCTGCGGGACGAGCGCGCCCGGGTCCGGGCTGCGGCCGCATCCGACGCTCACCGGGCCGAGCAGCTCAAGCGCCTGGACGGCATCGCGACCATCCTCGCGACGACTGCCGTCAGGGACGCCGGGCTGCTGGCGCTGCTCGCCGAGGATGCCGACGTGTCCGACGCGGCCCGGTCGCTCAAGCGGGAGATGCTGCGGGACCTCGGCATCGAGCCGGCGCCGGAAGAGATCGCGCTGCCGAAGACCGCTGTCGCCTCCGTCGGCACAGCTTCCTTCGACGCAGGGCGGCAGGTGGTACCGCAGTCGGTGGTCTCCCGGCAGCTGGCGAACCCCTTTCTGGCCCCCGACTTCTCCGCCGTTCCGCAGCCCGCCTCCCGTCCGCGCCGCCTGGCCAGCTGGGAACTACTCGGCCCGCTGCTGAGCTCCTTCGAGCGCGCCGACGGGAGTGCCCCGGCCTGCATGGCGCTCCCGGCGCCGACGGCACGGTTCACCCCGCCGGGCCTGGAACTGATGCCGCACCAGGGGCAGGTGGTCGCCGCGGCCGCCGCCGGCCACCGGACGTTCCTGCTCGCCGACGAGCCGGGCCTGGGCAAGACGGCCGAGGCGCTGCTCGCCGCGGAGGCGGCGAACGCCTACCCGCTGCTTGTCGTCGTGCCGAGCGTCGTCAAGACCAACTGGGCCCGTGAGGCGGCCCGCTGGACGCCCCGCCGCCCGGTCACCGTGGTGCAGGGCGACGGCGAGGCTGTTGACGGCTTCGCCGACATCGTCGTGCTCAACTACGAGCTGCTCGACCGCCACATGGGCTGGCTCGGCGACTTCGACTTCCGCGGCATGGTCGTGGACGAGGCCCACTTCATCAAGAACAAGACCGCGCAGCGCTCGCAGCGCGTCCTCGCGCTGTCGGACCGCATCCGGTCCCGTGCGCCGCGGCCCCTGCTGATGGCGCTGACCGGCACCCCGCTGATCAACGACATCGACGACTTCCGGGCGATCTGGCAGTTCCTCGGCTGGATCGACGACAGCAAGCCCCTCGGCAAGCTGGCGGACGCGCTCGAGGACACCGGGCTGACGCCCGCCGACCGCGGTTTCTACCCGGCGGCGCGCCAGTGCGTGATCGATCTTGGCATCGTGCGCCGCCGCAAGCTCGACGTGGCCGCTGACATCCCCGCCCGCCGCATCGCCGACCTTCCCGTCGAGCTGGACGGCCGGGTCGGCCGGTCGATCCGGGCAGCCGAGCAGAACCTCGTCGGCCGGATGGTGACCCAGTACAAGACCGCGCTCGCGAACCGATCCTCCGGCGCCGGCGTCGAGGGTATCGACCACGACCTCGTCCGCCGGGTGGCCCGGTCGGAGCTGAAGGACACGATGGCCAAGCAGTCCGGCGAGAACGTCTTCACCATGATGCGACGCATCGGGCAGGCGAAGGCCGAGCTGGCCGCGGATTACGCGACGCAACTGGCCCACAGCGCCGGCAAGGTCGTCTTCTTCGCCAAGCACATCGACGTCATGGACGCCGCCGAAGAAATCTTCGCCCGGCAGGGGGTGCGTTTCTCGTCGATCCGCGGCGACCAGACGCCCAAGGCGCGGCAGGCGAACATCGACGCCTTCACCAGCGATCCGGACGTCGCGATCGCGGTGTGCTCGCTGACCGCGGCCGGCGTGGGCCTGAACCTCCAGGTCGCCTCGAACATCGTGCTGGCCGAGCTGTCCTGGACCGACGCGGAGCAGACCCAGGCCATCGACCGTAGCCACCGCATCGGGCAGGCCGAACCGGTCACCGCGTGGCGCATCATCGCCGCGCAGACCATCGACGCCCGGATCGCCGAGCTGATCGACGGCAAGGCGGGACTCGCCGCCCGGGCGCTTGACGGTTCGGACCAGGAGGTCTCCTCGTCGGCCGACGTGCAGCTCGATGCGCTCGTCGCGTTGCTGACCGATGCGCTGCGGGCTGCGCCGGTGGCTGCTCGCTGAGCTGCTGAGAAGCCGGGACCTGTGCAGCCCCTGGCGGCGGAAGGGATTCCGGCGTGGGCAGGCAGCGTGCCGACAGGGACGGCGGCTGTCCGGCTATGCAGGCCGGGATGTCTCCGGGTTCCCCGGCTCGGGCTGCTGGTTCTCCTGCTGCGGGCCGCCGCGCGTCATCATCGTGGCCAGGGCCGCTCGTATCGCCTTCGGGCCCGCGCCGCGGGGCACCTTGAGCGAGACGTAGGCGGCGGCGCCGGCCGGGATCGGCAGCCAGAAGTTGACCAGCCGCCAGCCGAGCACGCCGAGCGTGGCCACGCTGCGGGTCACGCCGAAGCTGACCAGCAGCAGCGGGGCCACCGAGTCGATGACGCCCAGCCCGGCCGGGGTGACGGGCAGCACGCCGGCCACGTTCGCGATCCCGTAGGCGGCGAACAGCTCGGCCGGGTTGACGAACCGGCCGAACGCGGCCACGAAGCACCACAGCGACGCGGCGTCCAGCAGCCAGTTGAGCGACGCCCAGGTCAGCGAGGCGACAAGGACGCGGCGGTCGCGGGCCAGCGCGGACAGCGAGTTCCCGGCGTCGCGGCTGGTCCGCTCCAGCCGGTCGCCGGTCAGGCCGGGGATCCGGTCCCCGACGGCGCGGAGGATCCGGGAGGCGCGCGTGCTCCGCCTGGTGATGGCGAAGCCCAGCGCCGCGACGGCCAGCAGCAGCACGGCTCCGGTGATGGCCACGGTCACGTAGATGGGGTGGAAGCCCGCCAGCGGGATGGAGATGACCAGGGACAGCCACAGCAGGACGTTCAGCACCACGGTGGAGCCCAGGCCCTTGGCGGCCATCATCACCGCCGCGTCGTTGCCCTTGATGCCCTCGGCGGTGAACAGGCGGTAGCCGATCCCGGCGCTGCCGACCGTCCCGGCCGGGATGACGTGCGCGATCGCCGCGGCGGCCAGGTCGATGCGGAACAGCCGGGACAGGCCCGGGTTGACCGAGCCGGGCGGCAGCAGGGCCCGGGTCAGCAGCCCGTAGCAGAACAGGCTCGCGCCCTCCAGCACCAAGCCCGCGACCAGCCAGAGGGTGTTCACCCGGCCGAGCAGGTGCAGGTCCTTGCTCGCCCCGACGAGCTCGGGCACGACCAGGTATTCGATGATCAGCAGCAAGATGAACAGCAGGACGCCGCGGCGCAGCGGCGTGAGCACGAACGGCAGCCAGGTGCGCCACCGCTGCCACCTGCTCCGCCAGGCACTCTCCGGGGCGGCGTCCCGTCCGGGTTGCCCGCCGGCCCGCGGCCGTTCAGTCCGCATAGGAAACTGCTACCCGGCTCGCCGACAGAAACGCGGCCCGCGGATGCAGGCTGGAGGGCGGCCTCAGCCGGTAAGACCACGGCCCGTCATCGCCGCCGACGGCGGGCGCACCGCCGTCTGACCCCGGGTTCGGCCTAGTGGCCGATGAAGCGGAGCAGCGCCCGGTTGACCTCGTCGGCGTGGGTCCAGATGATCGCGTGCGGCCCGCCCGCGATGACGGTGAACCGGGCGTTGTCCAGCGACGCGCGGAGCCTGCTGCCGGTGGCCTCGTAGGGCAGGACGCGATCCTGGTCGCCGTAGATGACCAGGACGGGCACGCTGATCGTGGCGATGTCCCTGCGGAAGTCTTCGGTGCAGGCGGCGACGCAGCGCAGGACCGCGTGGGCCGAGGTGGAGATGGCGGCGTAAAAGCTGTTCTGCCACGCCTGGTCGCTGACCCGGCTGCCGCCCAGCAGATCGACGTTGTAGGAGCGGTCCATGAAGTCCTTCATCGCGGCCGGCCGGTCGGCGGCGATCCGCGCCGCCACGCGGTCGAAGACGCGCCGGTCGATGCCGTCGGGATTGTCGTGCGTCTTGAGCAGGAACGGCAGCAGCGGCGCCACCAGGACGGCCGCCGTGACCCGGCCCGGGCCGTGAACCGCGAGGTAGCGGGCGACCTCACCGGTGCCCATCGCGAACCCGGCCAGCACCACCTCGCGCAGGTCGAGCCCGCTGAGCAGGACATGAAGGTCGGCGGCCAGCGTATCGAAGTCGTACCCGACGCTCGGCCGGCTGGAGGCGCCGCAGCCTGGCGGGCGCCCGGGGCCAGGCCCCGCCGCCCGGTCATCCGATGGCGCTGATCGAGCTGGCCACGGTCATCGCCGACGATCCCACGGCCAGCCGCTGCTGGGCCGCCGAGCCGCTGCCGCCCACCGACCGGCTGACCGCCGTGCTGGCCTCCCGGTTCGCCGCCCTGCCCGAGCGGACGAGGGCGGCACGCCGCTGCATAATTACGCCACGTGATCGCCCGCGCTGACGCACCCGCCACCGTACATCAGGTCGCGCCACCAGCAAGATCGCGCTGACCAGCTAGTGCCGCGGCCGGACACGTTCGCCCCGCGGATCGCACCTGCCTCACCCGCCGCATCTCACCCGCCCCTGCCATCCGCCGCCGGCCGGATCGTGGGTCAAAACCTCCCCTATAAGGGCAGTAAAGACCCACGATCATGAAAACAGGCTCGGGTCGCCGGCGCTTTCATAAGCGACATCTCGGTGGCACAGCACGATGGGCCGCGGCCCGCCTAAACGCTGCGGATACCCAATAACGGCTTCTGGCGGCACAGTCGAAGAAGGGAATCAACGCCTCTTATGCGACCGAAACGGACGCTCGGCAGCCCGGAAATGGAGACCAACAGTGAACATTGCCCGAAGCGCACGCC
>JASHTQ010000153.1 GCA_030040475.1 Streptosporangiaceae bacterium | reverse complement strand
GTCCCGCTCCACCCTCAAACCCTATGCCCGTCCCGTCCCGTTCAGCCCTGCCCACGCCGCTCCGCCACCTAGTTCCCGATTCCGGCCGGCCCTCCTGTTTCATGATCGCGGGCAGAAACGGTCGGTATTCGACCCGAACTGCCCGCGATCATGGAAAGTTCCCCGCCGGCCCCGACCCGCCGGCCCCGACCCGCCGGCCCCGACCCGCCAGCCCGGCCACCGCGCCCCGCCCGCTACCTCGCGCTTTGCATATTAATTCTGTATGATGCATAATCTTCCAAGAGGCCAGCCGAGACAAAGGGGTCGAGCCAGCCAGTGGGCGCGAGGATTGCGGTAGCCGGGGCCAGCGGCTACGTCGGAGGAGAGCTGCTGCGCCTGCTGGCCGGGCATCCCGACCTGGAGATCGGCCCGCTGTCCGCGCAGGCAAGCGCCGGCACCCCGGTGACCGCGCTGCACCCGCACCTGGTCGGCCGCCTCGACGACGCGATCTTCGTCCGCACCGACCCCGGACTCCTCGCCGATTCCGACCTCGTCTTCGCCGCTTTGCCGCATGGCGAGTCCGCGAAGCTGGCCGCCGCCCTCCCGGCCCAGCTGAAGGTCGTCGACCTCGGCGCCGACTTCCGGCTCGCCGACCCGCAGGCGTGGACCAGGTACTACCCCACGCCGCACGCCGGGCACTGGCCCTACGGCCTGCCCGAGCTGCCCGGCGCCCGCGCCGCGATCAGGGCATCGACCAGGGTCGCCGCGCCGGGCTGCTACGCCACCGCCGCGATCCTCGCCCTCGCGCCGCTGCTGGCCGCCGGCGCGGTGCAGCCGTCCGACATCGTGATCGTCGCCGCGTCCGGCACGTCAGGCGCGGGCCGCTCGCCCCGGCCCGACCTGCTCGGCAGCGAGGTGCTTGGGTCGATGTCCGCCTACCAGGCCGGCGGCGCGCATAGGCATACCCCCGAGATAGAACAGGCCCTTTTTTATGCCGAACGGGAGGTGGTATCACCTCCGGCCCCCGTGACGCTCTCGTTCACTCCGTCCTTGGCGCCAATGGCCCGCGGCATCCTCGCCACCTGCACGGCCCGTCTGGCCGGTACCGGTCCCTCCTCGGCCGTCGGCGCACGGCTCCGGGACGTGCTCGCCGCCGCCTACGGCCAGGAACCCTTCGTCCATCTGCTGCCCGAGGGGCGGTGGCCCGCCACCGGCGCGACCCTCGGATCCAACATGGCCCACCTGCAGGTGGCGGCCGACACCCATGCCGGCCGCGCCGTCGTCGTCTGCGCCCTGGACAACCTGGTCAAGGGCGCGGCCGGCCAGGCGATACAGATCGCCAACCTCATGCTCGGCCTGCCGGAAACCGCCGGCCTGACCGCCTACGGAGTAACGCCATGAGCGTGACCGCCCCACTCGGATTCCGCGCCGCCGGAGTAGCCGCCGGGCTGAAGAAGTCCGGCCAGCCGGACGTCGCGGTTGTCCTGAACGACGGGCCCTCGGTGTCCGCGGCCGCCGTGTTCACCGCCAACCGGGTGCAGGCGGCGCCGGTGACCTGGACCAGGCAGGTCGTCAGCGGCGGCCGGGTCCGCGCGGTGGCGCTCAACTCCGGCGGGGCCAACGCCTGCACCGGGCCGCTCGGCTTCCAGGACGCGCACGCCACCGCCGAGCGCCTGGCCGCGGCCATCGGTGAGGGGGCCGGCGAGATCGCGGTCTGCTCGACCGGCCTGATCGGCGAGCGGCTGCCCATGGACAAGCTGCTGCCGGGCGTCGACGTCGCCGTCGCCGAGGCGTCGCGCGCGGGCGGCCTGGCCGCCGCCGACGCGATCAGGACTACCGACACCGTGGTCAAGATCGCCTTCAGACGCGGTACCGGGTACACGATCGGCGGGATGGCCAAGGGCGCCGGGATGCTCGCGCCCGCGCTGGCCACCATGCTGTGCGTGCTCACCACCGATGCCGAGCTCACGCCGGCCGAGCTCGACGCCGCGCTGCGGTCGGCGACCGCGGTAACCTTCGACCGGCTGGACACCGACGGCTGCATGTCCACCAACGACACCGTGCTGCTGCTAGCCAGCGGTGCGTCCGGCCAGGCCCCCGACCTGGCCGAGTTCACGATGACGCTCACCGAGGTGTGCGCGGACCTGGCCAGGCAGCTTCAGCTGGACGCGGAAGGCGCGGAGAAGATGATCTCGATCGAGGTCGTCGGCGCCGCCTCGGAGTCAGACGCGCTGACCGTCGGGCGTGCCGTCGCCCGGAACAACCTGCTGAAATGCGCCATCACCGGCGAGGATCCCAACTGGGGCCGGGTCCTCGCCGCGGTGGGCACCACCGACGCCGCCTTCGAGCCCGACCGGCTGAACGTCGCGATCAACGGCGTCTGGGTCTGCCGTCACGGCGCCGCGGGCGACGAGCGCTCGAAGGTGGACCTGCGGCCGAAGGACGTGACGATCACCGTGGACCTGTCCGCGGGCCCGCACTCAGCCGTGATCCTGACCACCGACCTGACCGTCGCCTACGTGCACGAGAACTCTGCTTACTCGACATGAGGGCGCAGCTGACATGACGATGACCGCGGGCAGCGACGGGCACCTCACCAGGATCGAGGCCGCGTCCGCCAAGGCGTCCACCCTGATCGAGGCCCTGCCCTGGCTGAACAGGTTCCACGGCAGGACCGTGGTGATCAAGTACGGCGGGCACGCGATGTCCGACGAGGCGCTGCGCCTGGCGTTCGCGCAGGACCTGGTGTTCCTCCGCTATGCCGGGCTGCGCCCGGTGGTGGTGCACGGCGGCGGCCCGCAGATCACCGAGCAGCTTGACCGCCTCGGCGTGCCGACCACGTTCGCCGCCGGGCTCCGCGTCACCACGCCCGAGGCGATGGACGTCGTCCGGATGGTGCTGTCCGGCAAGGTGAACAAGGACCTGGTCGCGCTGATCAACCGGCACGGCCCGTTCGCCGTCGGCCTTTCGGGCGAGGACGCGGGCACGTTCACCGCGGTCCGCAAGGCCGCGATCGTCGACGGCGAGCCCGTCGACATCGGCATGGTCGGCGAGATCGTCGCCACCAATCCGGGCGCGATCGAGGCGCTGCTTGACGACGGGCGGATACCGGTCGTCTCCAGCGTGGCCGGCGGCGAGGACGGCCAGGCGTACAACGTGAACGCGGACACCGCGGCGGGCGCGCTGGCGGTGGCGCTCGGCGCCGCCAAGCTCGTCATGCTCACCGACGTGGCCGGCCTGTACCGGGACTGGCCCTCGACCGGCGACGTGATCAGCCAGCTCACCGCGGCCGAGCTTGAGCTGCTGCTGCCCGGCCTGGCGGCCGGGATGATCCCCAAGATGCAGGCGTGCCTGACCGCGGTCCGCGGCGGCGTCCCGCAGGCCCACGTCCTCGACGGCCGCCTCAGCCACGCGGTCCTGCTGGAGATCTTCACCGATTCCGGCATCGGCACGATGGTCCTGCCCGGAAACGAAGCGGAGGTAACCGCGCGATGAGCGAGACAGAAGCCCTGCAGAAGCGGTTCTCCGCGGCGCTCATGCCGAACTACGGCGTGCCCCCGGTCGCGATCAGCCGCGGCCAGGGCTGCCTGGTCTGGGACGCCGACGGGCGGGAGTACCTGGACCTGATAGCGGGCATCGCGGTGAGCTCGCTCGGCCACGCCCACCCCGCGATCGTCGAGGCGGTCACCCGCCAGGTCGCCACCCTGGCCCATACCTCCAACCTCTTCCTGCACGAACGCGAGGTCGAACTCGCCGAGCGCCTGCTCTCGCTGCTGGACGCGGACGGCCGAGTCTTCTTCACCAACTCGGGCACCGAGGCGAACGAGGCGGCGGTCAAGCTGGTCCGGCGCACGCAGGGTCCGGCGCGGCCGGTGATCGTGGCCGCCGAGCACAGCTTCCACGGCCGGACCATGGGGGCGCTGGCGCTGACCGGCAAGGAGTCCATCCGCGCGCCGTTCGGCCCGTTCGGCCTGACCGTGCGGTTCGTCCCGTTCGGCGACGCCGCGGCGCTCGGCGAGGCGGTCGGCGCCGACTGCGCCGCCGTGTTCCTCGAGCCCTGCCTGGGCGAGGGCGGCGTGGTCCCCGCCCCGCCCGGCTACCTGCGCGCGGCCCGCGAGGCCTGCGACCTGGCCGGGGCCCTGCTGGTGATCGACGAGATCCAGAGCGGCATCGGCCGGACCGGCGCATGGTTCGCCCACCAGTCAGAAGCGGTCCGCCCCGACATCCTGACCCTGGCCAAGGGCCTGGGCGGCGGCCTCCCCATCGGCGCCTGCATCGGGTTGGCGCCCTCCGCCTCCCCGGCCTCCTCCGCCTCCC
>JASHTQ010000152.1 GCA_030040475.1 Streptosporangiaceae bacterium | reverse complement strand
GCGAGGTACATCAGCCCGAGCCCGACGCAGCCGGCCAGGTACCAGAACGACTCGGCCGCGCTGAGCCGCGCGGTGCGAAGGACGGTAGTCATGTCGCTCCCCCTCCTACCGCCGGGGAACCGCAACGCTCACGGACCCCTACTGGTCAGTAGGACGCGCCGCGGCGCTCGTCGGTTGTCAGGATTGGGGGACTTTCGACATCGATGCGAGGTAATGGCCATCGTCGTCGGCTAGGCCCGAATCGCCGCCCGGGACGCCCGGGACGACCGGGACGCCCGGGGCAGCCAGGACGACCGGGACGCCCGGGAGGCTAAGCGTGACGCGCAGGCCATGCGGGTAGTTGGGCTCGGCGGCCGCGGTGCCCTCGTGCGCGGCGGCGACCTCGGTGACGATAGCGAGCCCGAGCCCGGACCCCGGCTGCCGGCCGCCGGCCCGGTAGAACCGGTCGAAGATGCGCGGCAGCCGGTCGGCGGGCACGCCGGGCCCGTCGTCGCTCACCTCCACCGCGACAAGGCCGTCGCAGGACCAGGCGGCGACGGTGGCGGCGGTGCCCTCCGGCGTGTGCGCGCACACGTTGGCGAGCAGGTTGTCGACGGCGCGGCCGAGCAGCTCGCGGTCGCCGACGGTGACCAGGCCGGCGGAGACCCGGGTCCGCCAGGTCCTGGCCGGATCGGCGATCTCGGCCCGCGCCACGCAGTCCCGCACCAGGGCGGTGAGGTCGACCGGGTCGCACTGCCTGTCCGGGTGCTGGTCCAGGCGGGCCAGCCGGAGCATGTCGTCGACCAGCCGGCTCATCCGCCGGGCCTCCAGGCTGATCCGGCGCATCGCCTCGTCGACGTCGGCCCGCTCGCCCAGCGCGCCCTGCTGGTAGAGCTCGGCGTTGGCCCGCAGCGAGGCGAGCGGGGTGCGCAGCTCGTGGCTGGCGTCGGCGAAGAACCGCCGCATCAGCTCCTGGCTGGCCTCGCGTTCGGCGACCGAGGCCTCGATCCTGCCGAGCATCCCGTTCAGCGCCATGCCGAGCCTGCCCACCTCGCTGCCCGCGTCCGCGGGGCTGACCCGGTCGGTGAGGTCGCCGGCGGTGATCCGGTCGGCCTGGCTCGCCATCGCCTCGACCGGCCGCAGCCCCTGCCGCATGACGAGGAAGACGCCGAGGAAGATGAACGCGGCGGCGGCCGCCGATCCGGTGGCGATGATGAGCTGGAGCCGGCCCATGGTCGCGTTCACGCCCTTGAGATCCGCCGCGGCGACCAGGGTGCCCGCGTCGCCTGGCACGGCGACGGCACCCAGCCGGAACTGGCTGACCCCGACGAAGGAGATCACCTCGGCCTTGGCCCGGCCGGCGGCGAGGCGGCCGGCCGCGGTGACCTTGGCGACGTCCCGCGGGATCGCGAGCCTGGGACCCGGGCCGCGCTGCAGGTTCACCACCTTCCCCGAGAAGGGCACGAACGAGATGTCGTACTCCCCGACGACCGCGGGCGCCGCGACCTGCCAGCCCAGTCGCCTGGACTCGGGCAGCAGCGTGTTCAGCCGCTTCTGCGTCTGGTCGAGCACCGACTGCAGGGTCGCGTCGGTCTGCGTCAGCAGGTACTTGCGCAGCGCGGTGACCGCGGCGATGTCGAACATGGCGAGCCCGACCAGCGTGATCGTCAGCACCGCGACGAGCACCTGGACGCGGAGCTTGCCCCGGCCAGGCGCGTTGATGACCCTAGTCATCTTCGGCCTCTCCCGTCTCCCCGGGCCGCGGCAGCCGGAGGCTGTACCCGATGGCCCGCTGGGTGTGGATCACGTCCGGCCCGTACCTGGCCAGCTTGCGCCGCAGGTAGGCGACGTAGGTCGAGACCACGTTGGTGGACCCGCGGAAGTCGTAGTCCCACACGTGGTCGAGCAGCTGCGTCCTGGTCAGCACCCGGCCCGGGTTGAGCATCAGGTACCGAAGCAGCCGGAACTCCGTCGGCGACAGCTCGATGAGATGCCCGCCCCGCCGCACCTCGTAGGTCTCCTGGTCCAGCTCCACGTCATCGAACGTGAGCACCGGTCCGGTCGCGCTCGGCCTGGTCCGGCGCAGCACGGTGCGGATCCTCGCCGCGAGCTCCTCCAGACCGAACGGCTTGGTCATGTAGTCGTCGCCGCCGATGGTCAGCCCGGTCACCTTGTCGGCCTGGGTGTCGCGCGCGGTCAGGAAGATCACCGGGACCTGGCGGCCGTCCCTGCGCAGCCGGCGCACCACGTCGAACCCGTCCCCGTCGGGCAGCAGCACGTCGAGCACGACGAGGTCGAACGGGTGGTCGCGGGCCAGCCGAAGCGCGTCCGCCGCGGTCTCCGCGGTGGTCACCTCGAAGCCGAGGAACCGCAGCGAGGCCGCGACCGCGTCGCGCAGGAACGGCTCGTCGTCGACCACGAGCAGCCCGCCGCGGTCACCGGACGGCTCCGTCATCGCCTCGCTCCTTTGCCCCGTGCCACCATCCGACCATCCCATCGCCAACAACGCGCGTGAGTTGCGCGAGAGTTTCATGTGAGTCTCGGCCCACACCGAATTCACACGCCATCGGGGCGGCCCTCAAACACCCGCCAATTAGCCTTGCGCCCCAGGCCGTGCGCGGCCGATTACGCACACGATAACCCTGGGAAAGGACTCCGATGAAACGCTTCGCGGTGCTGGCCGCGCTGATGGTGGCCCTGCTGGCCATCCCGGCGGCGGCCATGGCCAGCAGCGGCGGCGGCAGCGGCGGCAGCGGCGGACCCGGCTACGGCCCGCCTGTCGTCGCCCACGCCGTCTGCCCCTTCCCCTTGCGGCTGGGCAAGGGTCACCCCAAGCAGATCGCGATCAGGGGCAGGGTCGTCCGCTTCCGGGCCAAGCTGCCGCCAAAGGCCCTGCTCAAGCTGCTGCGGCACGGCAAGAAGGGCCGCGTCGAGATCGTCTGCAAGTTCCGGCCCGGCCCGCCGTTCTGCCTCGGCCCGATCCTGCGGTTCGACGTCGCATCGGGCAGCAGCACGCTGACCGAGGTCTCCGGCCCGACGCTGTGGCCGACCCAGACGTTCGTCTACCGCGGCAGCACCTACACGATCATGAGCGTTAACCCCGGCGCGGACAGCTTCACCGTTTTCGTCAACAATTTCCTGTTCGTCAATCACGGTGCCGCCATCACCAATGGCGTCGGCTTTATGTCCTGCGGCCGCTGACCATTACCCGGGGGCGCGCACCACCTATCGTTCGGATAAAAAAGATTTTAAAAGACATTATTCCGAACGGTCGGTGGTGCGCCGGCCGGTCAGCACCGCGGTCCCCGGCGCAGGGCCGAACGCGCGGTGCTGGCCGGCCCGGTCAGCGCGATCGGCGCCCCGACCCGATCGCACGTCGTTCAACGAGAAGCGCCGGCCGGGCGGGGCCTGCCGGGCCGTCGCAGTCAAACGGATCGGCCCGTTATCACAACTTTCCTCTCAACTTCGATTGCACATGCTTACCTACTCTCTGTATGGTGAAGGGCGATAACGACCACTCCTTCGGGAGTGGTAGGGTGCGCAGGCCCACAGCCTGGTGGGATACCAGCTAGGCAGGGGTTCGCGCATCGCCGCTTACGCAAAGCGGCGGTTCGTGTTCGGCTCGGTCGCGATACGGGTGGGGGTTCTGCGCCGCCGTATCAGACGCGCCCGTGCCTGAAGGGAGGCCTGCCCGGGCCCACTGGCACCTGGCCCGGTCCGTTCGGGGCGCTTGTCCAGCCGCATATCTTCGGCCGGTATTTACCAATTGACCAGACACGGCGGTGTTCTGCGCCCAGAATCGAACGGGGCTACTCGACAGTAGCAGTGCAACAGTCGCTCAACTGAGAGGAACACGTCTTGCGTCCGAAGCATCGCGGCAGCAAGCGGAGAACGCGCCCGCTGGCGATCATCGTGCCGATTGGGCTGGTGGCCGGGGGAATGATCGCCGCTACCCCGGCAATTGTCTTGGCGGCCACACATACCGCCGCGACCACGGCGTCCATCCCGTCCAACTGGCACTACGCGTGCGGCAACACCTTCAGGGCCGACAAGCTCGACTGCCTGGTGATCAAGAACACCGCCGCCCGTCCGACCGCCCAGACCGTGCGGCCCAACGCGATCCCGTCCGGGAACGGTTACGGGCCCTCGCAGCTGCAGGCCGCCTACGGCCTGACCGCGGCGTCAGCCGCCGATGGTTCGGGCACGACGGTCGCGGTCGTCGACGCCTACAACGACCCGACCGCCGCCAGCGACCTGGCCGAGTACCGGTCCGCGGCGGGCCTGCCCGCCCTGACGTCCGGCCAGTTCACCCAGTACAACCAGGAGGGCGAGACCTCGCCGCTGCCCGCGGAGGCGCCGGCCGACGACGACTGGACGCTTGAGGAATCCCTCGACGTCGACATGGTCTCCGCGATCTGCCCGCTGTGCAAGATCGACCTGGTCGAGGCCAACAACGACTCGGGCGACGGGCTGTACATCGCCGAGGAGACGGCCGCCACCACGCTGGGCGCCAAGTACATCTCCAACAGCTGGGGCGGCAGCGAGACGGCCTCGGACACGACCTACGACTCGGAGTACTTCGGCGTCTCCGGCGTGGTCTACACGGCATCCGCCGGTGACTCCGCCTACCAGGGCGGCGTGATCTACCCGGCGACATCCCCGCACGTCGTCTCCGTCGGCGGCACCACGCTGGACACCTCGTCCAACTCGCGCGGCTGGACCGAGAGCGTCTGGGAGACCAGCACCACGGAGGGCACCGGCTCCGGCTGCTCGGCCTACGAGCCGCAGCCGTCCTGGCAGACCGCCGTCTCGCTGATCAAGTCTGCCTGCTCCGACCGCGTCGACAACGACGTGGCCGCCGACGCCGACCCCAACACCGGCGCGGCGATCTACGACACCTCCAACGACAACGGCGGCTGGAACGAGGTCGGCGGGACCAGCGAGTCCTCGCCGATCATCGCCTCGGTGTTCGCGCTGGCCGGCAACGACGGCAACGGCGGCAACAACGCGGCCGACTCGATCTACACCCACACCGGCAACCTGTACGAGGTCACCGCGAGCAGCAACGGCACCTGCTCGCCGTCGGTCCTGTGCACCGCCACCGGCGCCGCGGACACCTACAACGGCCCGACCGGCTGGGGTACCCCGGACGGCCTTACCGCGTTCGAGACCAATTCCACCGGCAACACGGTCACCGTCACCAACCCGGGCAGCCAGACCGGCACCGTCGGGACCGCGGCCAGCCTGCAGATCTCGGCGACCGACTCCGCCTCGGGCCAGACGCTCACCTACAGCGCCACCGGCCTGCCGGCGGGCCTGTCGATCAACTCCTCGACCGGGCTGATCTCCGGCACGCCGACCACCGCCGGGAGCTACAGCGTGACCGTCACCGCGACGGACACCACCGGGGCCTCCGGGTCGGCGTCCTTCACCTGGACGATCAACTCGGCGACCGGCAACACGGTCACCGTCACCAACCCGGGCAGCCAGACCGGCACCGTCGGGACCGCGGCCAGCCTGCAGATCTCCGCGACCGACTCCGCCTCGGGCCAGACGCTCACCTACAGCGCCACCGGCCTGCCGGCCGGGCTGTCGATCAGCTCCACCAGCGGGCTGATCTCCGGCACGCCCACGACCGTCGGCACCTACAGCGTGACGGTCACCGCGAAGGACACCACCGGGGCCTCCGGCTCGGCGTCCTTCACCTGGACGATTTCCGCGGCGGCTTCGGGCTGCACGGCACAGCAGCTGCTCGGCAACCCGGGCTTCGAGACCGGTTCGATCTCGCCGTGGACCGCCACGTCCGGCGTGCTCGCCAACATCGACGAGGGCGTTCCCGCGCAGGCCGGTGACTGGCTGGCCTGGCTGGACGGCTACGGCGAGGCGCACACGGACACGCTCGCTCAGACGGTCACGATCCCGTCGAACTGCGTGAGCGCGGTGTTCACCTACTGGGTGGAGGTCAACGCGACCACCACCAACACGAACAACAAGCTGGTCCTTGAGGTCCTGAACTCCTCAGGCACCGTGCTCCAGACCCAAACGGTGGCGACGGCCGCGAACAAGGGCAGCCATTACGTCGAGTACACCACCAACCTGGACTCCTACATCGGCCAGAAGATCACCCTCAAGTTCGTCGGCACCGAAGTCAACGGTGGCAACACCGACTTCTTCGAGGACAGCAACGCGCTGAACGTCCACTGACCTGACGCGCACCGTACCGGGGTGGTCCGCCACGAGCGGCCACCCCGGTCGCCGTCTGTCCGGCTCTAGCTCGCGCCGGCGCCGGCCCGGAAGGACTCCGTGATGACCAGGTACACCCGGCCGGAGTGCGAGCAGGAGTGCAGGCCGAGCGCCGCGTACAGGGCGCGCTTCTGCCCCGCCACGTAGGCCCGCAGCTCGTAGGCCGTCGCCACCGGGCCGCAGCCGCTCGCGCCGCTGACCTTCCCGCCGTAGTAGGCGAGCGTCGTGTGCGCGGTCGCGCCGGGAGCGAGCCTGACCAGCGGCACGACGGTCATCGCTGCGTGGCTCGCCGGGCTGCCTAGCTGCCGTCCGGCCCGGGTGATCATGGACACGTAGGGGAAGCCGGACAGCGAGCACGTGGAACCGCTGGTGTTGGTGAAGTCCAGCGTGTAGTAGGTGATGCCGTTCTTCTTGCTGCCCTTGGTGTCGGGGATGCGCAGGTGGAGATCGGTGGCTCCGGTGCACGTGCTGACGGCGGGCGCGGCGGGTGAGGTCGGCGAGGCGTGCGCGGCGGTGGTGGCGGTGGCCGCGCAGGCGGCCACCGAGAGCGCGCACACGGCGGCGACGGCGCCGGCCGCCGTGACCAGCCGGCCTGCCCTGGGGCGGATAGCGAGATGGCTCATGGCAATCGTCCTGTCCTGCCGGGAACCGGGGGATACGGTTCGTGATGGCTGACGCGGGCCTGGCGGCCCGGGAACGAAAATCCCAAACTCGTACTCTTGTCGCTGTTGTCCAGATTAGCAACGGCGTCGCTTGCTGACCCAGCGTGACTGTGCTCGGGGTTCGTCCGCGATCCCGAACTCCGCCAGGATCGCGGCGGTGTGCTGGCCGAGGGCGGGCACCGGGCCCATCGCGGGCTCGCGGTCCGGCCTGGTGACCGGGGGGAGCAGGGCTCTTACCCGGCCGCCCGGCGTGTCCACCTCGCGCCACCGGTCCCTGGCCTCGAGCTGGGGGTGCGCCGCGAACTCCTGCGGCGTGCGCAGCCTGGCGTTGGCGATGCCCGCCTCGTCGAGCAGGGCGGCGAGCCGGTCGGGCGGCATGGTCTTCAGCGCGTCCTCGATGATCGGCGTGAGCTCCTCATCGTGGGCTACCCGGTCGGAGTTGGTGGCGAACCGTGGGTCGGCGATCAGGTCGGGCCGGCCCAGGATCCGCTCGCACAGCACCGCCCACTCACGCTCGTTCTGCAGGCCGAGGAACACCTGGCCGCCCGGCGCGGAGTACGGGCCGTACGGCGAGATGAACGCGTGCCTGGCGCCGCTGCGGCGGGCGGGCAGCCCGCCGTAGACGTGGTAGTAGAACGGCGCGCCCATCCACTCGCCGAGCGCGTCGAGCAGGCTCACCTCGAACGTGCTCCCCGCGCCGGTCCGCTCCCGCTCGTACAGGGCGGTCAGCACGCCGCTGAAGGCGTACATGCCGGCCGCGATGTCGGCGACCGAGATGCCCGCCTTGGCCGGCTCGGCCGCGGTGCCGGTGATCGACAGCAGCCCGGCCTCGCACTGGACGAGCAGGTCGTAGGCCTTCTTGTGGCGGTAGGGCCCGTCCGGGCCGTAGCCGGAGACGGTGCAGGCGATCAGCCTCGGGTGGCGGGCGCGCAGCTGCGCCGCGCCGAGGCCGAGCCGCTGCGCCGCGCCGGGCCCGAGGTTCTGCACGAACACGTCGGCGCGCGCCAGCAGGGCGTTGAGGACCGCTTGGCCGCGGTCGGTCTTGACGTCGAGCTCGATGGATTCCTTGCCCCTGTTCAGCCAGACGAAGTAGCTGGCCTGGCCGTGCGTGCTCGTGTCGTAGTGGCGGGCGAAGTCGCCGGTGCCCGGCCGCTCGATCTTGATCACCCGGGCGCCGAGGTCGGCGAGCTGGCGGGTGGCGAACGGCGCCGCCACCGCCTGCTCGAGCGCGATGACCAGGATGCCGTCCATCGGGCCCTTGCTCGTCGACGCCGGGGCCGTCACGGGGCTACCGAGTTGCGCCTGACGAGCTGGCGGGCGATGACGTTGCGCTGGATCTCGTTGGTGCCCTCGCCGACGATCATCAGCGGCGCGTCGCGGAAGTAGCGCTCCACGTCGAACTCCGTCGAGTACCCGTAGCCGCCGTGGATGCGCACCGCGTCCAGCGCGATCTGCATCGCGGTCTCGGACGCGAACAGCTTGGCCATGCCGGCCTCCATGTCGGCGCGCTGCCCGGCGTCGTAGCGGCGCGCGGCGTACAGCACGAGCTGGCGGGCGGCGGTGAGCTTGGTCGCCATGTCGGCCAGGTAGTTGCCGACCGACTGGTGCTGCCAGATCGGCCGGCCGAAGGTCTCCCGCTGCTGCGCGTAGGCCAGCGCGTCCTCCAGGGCGGCCCGGCCCACCCCGACCGCGCGGGCGGCGACGTTGATCCTGCCGACCTCAAGGCCGCGCATCATCTGGGCGAAGCCCTCGCCTTCCCGCCCGCCGAGCAGCGCGGCGGCCGGGACCCGGTAGCCGTCGAAGCTGAGGTCGCAGCTCTCCACGCCCTTGTAGCCCAGCTTGGGCAGGTCCCTGGACACGGTGAAGCCCGGGCCCGGCTCGGCGAGCAGCACGCTGATGCCGGCGTACGGCGGGTCGGCGGCCGGGTCGGTCTTGCACAGCAGCGCGATCAACCCGGCACGCCGCGCGTTGCTGATCCAGGTCTTGGACCCGCTCACGACGTACCCGTCGCCGTCGCCGTCGCCGTCGCCGTCGCCGTCGTTGTCGTTGTCGCGGCGCGCGGTCGTGCGCAGCGCCTGCAGGTCCGAGCCGCCGCCGGGCTCGGTCAACGCCATGGCGGCGCGCAGCTCGCCGGTGGCCATCGTGGGCAGGTAGCGCTGCTTCTGCTCCTCGGTGCCGAACTCCACCAGCATCTTGGCCACCACCGTGTGGCCGCCCATCGCGCCCGCCAGGCTCATCCAGCCGCGGGCGAGCTCCTCGGTGATCAGCGCGTAGCACGGCGTGCTGACCTTGTTCTCGCCCCACGGCTGCGGGATCGCCAGGCCGAACACGCCGAGCTGCTGCATCTGCTCGATGAGCTTCTCCGGGTAGGCGTTGGCGTGCTCGAGGTCACGCACCACCGGCTTGACGTCCCGGTTGACGAACTCGCGTACCAGCTCGACGATCGCGCGCTCGTCCTGCGTCAGCTCGTCCACGTCTCTCCTTCCGCGGGCACGGCCATAGTAACCGGCGCTCTTGCTGGCTTTTTTGCCCCATCCCTCGGCCTTGGGGGTGTGAACCGCTCATAGCTGGGTAGCCGGGAGCACGTTCCGACGGGTGTCTCGACAGAAGGAATTCGGTTCATGGGAATCATCCTGCTCGTACTTCTGCTAGCCCTGATCCTGGGCGGGCTCGGATTCGCGGTCCACGTGCTGTGGTGGATCGCCCTCATCGTGCTGGTGGTCTGGCTGGTCGGCTTCCTCGTCCGGGTGGGCGAGGGCAGCTCGCGGGGCCGCTGGTACCGCTGGTTATCTAGCTGACAAAGCCGATCTGCGGCCGTCTCGCGCCAGGGCGCGGGGCGGCCGCAGGCTGCCGGTATTGTCACGACCCGGGCCGAGCAGGCACGATGGCCGAGTGATCGGCTGGGCCTGTGCCGCAGGAGGGAGCCCGCGTTGACCGATACCAGGCACCTGATCGGGTTGCTGCTCGGGACCGAGGATGACTGGCCGACCGCCTTCGAGGAGCTCCTGCGCCGGCTCGGCCCGGTGCCTGGCGCGGACGGCAGCAGCCGTTCCTTCGATATCGAGCGGATCACCATCGAGCCGTTCGGCCTGCGCGACCGGCCGCGCTACCACCTGGTCATCGACCGGCTCGCGTACTGGTACTACCACCCGAGGGAGTGGCTGAAGAAGATCGCGCTGATGGACGGGGTGTACCTGCTGAACAGCCCGTTCACGTTCCAGTCGATGGAGAAGCACGCCGCCTACTGCGCGATGATGCGGCTCGGCCTCAACGTGCCAGAGACGGTCCTCGTGCCGTACAAGAACCCGGTCGACAACGCCAGGTACGCCTACACCTCCGCCCGCTACAACCGGTCCTTCGACCTGGACGCGATCGCCGAGCGGATCGGCTACCCGCTGTTCATGAAGCCCTACGACGGCGGCGCCTGGCGCGGCGTGTCCCGCATCCGCAACCCCGAAGAGCTGCACGCCGCCTACGACGCGAGCGGCGAGATGCTCATGCACCTGCAGAAGGCGATCGACTACGACGTCTTCGCCCGCTCGCTGTCGATCGGGGCGGAGACCATGGTCATGCGCTTCCAGCCGGATCAGCCCATGCACCTGCGCTACGCGGTCGACCACAGTTTTCTCTCCCCGACGGTCGGCAACGACGTGGTGACGATCGGGCGGCTTGTCAACGCGTTCTTCCGGTGGGAGTTCAACTCGTGCGAGACGCTGATCCGCGGCGGGGAGGTCTACCCCATCGACTACGCCAACGCCTGCCCGGACGTGGCGCTGACCAGCCTGCACTATTACTTCCCCTGGGCAATCAAGGCGCTGGTCAAGTGGAGCGTGTTCGCGCTCGTCACCGGCAGGCGGCCCAAGCTGGACCTGGAGACCGACCGGTTCTTCGCGGTCGCGGACGACGCGGGCACCTCGTTCCCGGAAAAGATGGCCGCCTACCGCCGGCTCGCCGACGCCTACTTCGAGTCCGACCGGTACCACGATTTCTGCGCGGCCAGGCTGCCGCACCTGGACGAGATCGTCCTGGACTGGGTGGCGGGCCCGGACTTCGACCGGCTGCTGATCGACACGGTCCGCTCGGTGTACCCGGCGCACGAGCACGACCAGTTCATCGCGCACCTGCGCGGGCTGCTCGGCCTGTGGGTGAAGGACGAGACCGCCCGGCTGGGCGGCGTCGGCCAGGACGGCGGCGGCAGCTAGCGTCCGCGGCGGGAGACATGCGAATGTGGTGTAAGTGCAGTTGCGAGGTTTGTCGGTTTCGTTGAGCGGAGGCCTGCGTGGGCCGTGACATCGAGGCAATCAAGATCTCCGGCGAGGACCGGCGCAAGTACCGGGACAAGGTCCGGCGCTCGCTCGACGTGTTCGCCCGGATGCTGCGCGAGCGCCTGTTCGAGGCGGACCCGTCGCTGGTCGGCCAGGAGATCGAGCTGAACCTGGTGGACTCCGGCGGCATGCCGTCGATGCGCAACGCCGACGTGCTCGACGCGATCGCGGACCCGGCCTGGGCGACCGAGGTGGGGCAGTTCAACCTGGAGATCAACGTGCCGCCGCGGCACCTCGACGGCGACGCGCTCGCCGACCTCGAGCGGGAGATCCGCGGCGACCTCAACGCCGCGGACGCCAAGGCGCGCACGGTCGGCAGCAACCTCGTGATGATCGGCATCCTGCCCACGCTGACCGAGCACGACGTGCACGAGGAGTCGATGTCGGCCAACGAGCGCTACCGGGTGCTGAACGAGCAGATCTTCGCCGCCCGCGGCGAGGACATGCGGATCTCGATCGACGGCGCCGAGCAGCTCCTCGCGTTCTGCGAGAGCATCACGCCCGAGGCCGCCTGCACGAGCGTGCAGCTGCACCTGCAGGTCAGCCCGGACGCGTTCGCGAACTACTGGAACGCGGCCCAGGCGATCGCGGGCGCGCAGGTCGCGCTGGCGGCCAACTCGCCGTTCCTGTTCGGCAGGCAGCTGTGGCACGAGACCCGGATCACGCTGTTCGAGCAGGCCACAGATACCCGGCCGGACGAGCTGAAGGAGCAGGGCGTACGGCCCAGGGTGTGGTTCGGCGAGCGCTGGATCACCTCGGTGTTCGACCTGTTCGAGGAAAACATCAGGTACTTCCCCGCGTTGCTGCCGATCTGCGAGCAGGAGGATCCGCTCGCCGTGCTCGACGGCGGCGCGATTCCGCAGCTGGCCGAGATGAGCCTGCACAACGGCACGATCTACCGCTGGAACCGGCCCGTCTACGCCGCCGTCAACGGCATCCCGCACCTGCGGGTGGAGAACAGGGTCCTGCCGGCCGGCCCGACCATCGCCGACATCATGGCGAACGCGGCGTTCTACTACGGCCTCGTCCGCACGATGGCCGAGGCCCAGCGCCCGATCTGGACCCAGATGTCGTTCCTGACCGCCGCGGAGAACCTGCACGAGGCGGCCCGCCACGGCCTGGACGCGCAGCTGTACTGGCCGGGGGTCGGCGACACGCCCGCCGGCGAGCTGATCCTGCGCCGGCTGCTGCCGATGGCCCGCGAGGGCCTCGCCCGCTGGGAAGTCGGCCAGGCCGAGGCCGACCGCCTGCTCGGCATCATCGAGCAGCGCTGCCTGACCGGCCAGACCGGTGCCGCCTGGCAGATCGCCACGGTCGCGGAGTTCTGCCGGGACGGCTACGACCGGCCGGAGGCACTACGGCGGATGACCCTGCGTTACATCGAGCACATGCACACCAACGCCCCCGTCCACACCTGGCCCGTCGGCGCCTGACTCGGTCTCCCGTGACCCCCTAGCCCCACTGGACCCTCCAGCATCCCGGACACCAGCGCCGGCTCACCTGGCTCCGCCAGCGCCCAGAGCGGTTCCTCGGGTGCCTGGAGCGGCTTCTCCGGCATGAAGGTGGCCGCGCCGAGAAAACTCCAGTCGCCTTTGGCCCACCTGCCCCACCCGCACCGCTCTCGTACGACTGCCGAGGTAGTGGGTGTGGCACCGCGTACCGAAATCGGTATGCGATGTGGCACCCATTACCTGCCTAGCCGGCTCCGCCGGCGGCTATGAGGGCTACGCAGGCGGCGGCGAGGGCCAGGCCGGCCAGGCGGAGCTTGGTGAGGCGCTCGCCGAGGAGGGTGCGGGCCAGCACGATCGTGATCGCCGGGTAGAGCGAGGTGAGGACCGCGGTCACCGCGAGGAACCCGTCGTGCGTGGCAAAAAAGTACAAGATCGTGCCGATCGCCCCGGCCGCGCCGGTGACCGCCGCGAGCCACCCAGAGCGAGCCCCCGGCAGCCGGAAGTTGCCGGTCACCGCGGCCGCCGGGCAGATCACCGCGATCTCGGCGGCCTGGGACACGGCCACCGGCCACAGGCCGCTGCCCGAGCCCGCCCGGTTGAGCCCGATGAACAGCAGCGCGAAGCACGCCCCGGCGACCAGCCCCGCGGCCACCCCGGCGCCAGGTCGGCCAAGCGCGGCCACCCCGGCGCCAGGCCGGCCAAGCGCAGTCACCCCGGGTCCTGGCTGGCCGAGCGCAGTCGCGTCAGGGCCTGCGAGGTCCAGCGCGATCGTCCCAGGTGCTGGCGGGTCCGGCGCGGCCGGATCCGTGACCGCGGCCGGCTCCTGGCTGCCGCGGGCGGCGCTGGCCGAGACGCCGACTATGGCGGGCAGCGCGAGGACGATGCCGGTCAGGGCGAGAGCGGACGGGCGCTCGCCCAGGAGCAGCCCGGCGAGCACCGAGAATCCCGCCGCGCCGACCGCGCTGAGCGGGCCGGCGACGCTGAACGCGGCGTGCCGGAACCCGAGGTAGAGGGCCAGCGCTCCCACCGTCCCGCTGAGGCCGGCCACGACTCCCCAGACGATCGCGGCCGTGCCCGGCGGGCGGGACGCGGCCAGCGGGAACGCGACGAGGATGACCGCCAGGCCGGCCAGCGAGGCAACCAGGGTCACGCGGACGACGTCGGCGCTGCGCGACGCGAGACCGGCGGCGAAGTCCGAACCTCCGTAGGTGATCGCGGATGCCAGCGCCAGGACGATGGCGACCAATCCCTAGGTCGCCTGCTTCGCGGCCGGGCTGCCCGCCGGATGGAAGACGCCGAGCAGTTCCAGCAGGCCCTGCCCGGTGTTCTCCAGGCAATGCGGCCACCCTGGCGGCAGGTAGATGGAGGTTCCCGGCCCGATATCGGCCTCGCCGTCGGCCAGGTGCGCCACCCCCTGCCCGGCCAGCACGTGCACCACCTCGTCGTAGGTGTGCTGGTGCTCCGGCGCCCGGCCGGGCGGTATCAGCCCGGCGAACTGCGTCATCGGCAGGCCGGCGCTCAGCAGCACCCGGAACTCCCTGTCGCCGGTGCGCTCGGGCTCGCACTCGTCCAGGGTGGCGACGAGGAAAGCCGGGCGCTCGTCGGCGCCGGGGGATTCCGCGCGCACGACGACGGCAAGCACCTCGAGGTCCTCACCGGGCCGCGCGCGGCACCGGTAGGGCAGCGAACCGCGCATCCACACGGCCGTGCCCGGCCGGAGCCCGACCGTTCCGTGCATCCTGGTGTCAAGGACGCCGGACCCCCTGATCACGTACCAGGACTCGCCCTCCCCGGCGGCGACGCCGGACAGGTCCGTGGTCGTGGCCGGGCCCGCGAACCTGAGCCGCCGCTGGTGCAGGCCGCGGCAGCCCTGCCGGTCGTCGAGCAGGTCGGTGACCGTGACGCCGGGCGCAAGCGGGCGCGCCCAGGTCTGCTCGGGCCGCCGGATGACCGGCGCCGCCCTGGTCATCGGTCCACCAGGTACGCGCCGCGGCGTGCCCGGCGGGTGCGGGCCCAGTACTCGGCCGAGAATCCCGGCCAGATCGCCCGGTTCACGCCGTCGTCGTCCAGGTACCAGCTGCGACAGCCGCCCGCATTCCACACCGTCCGCGCAAGCCGCTGCTGCAGCCTGCGGTTGAACCGCCGCTGCACGGACGCACTGACCTCGATCGTGTCGGCCTTGTCCCTGGCCAGCATCTTCAGGCAGCTCATGACGTGCCGGATCTGGCTCTCGATCATGAAGACGACCGAGGTGTGGCCAAGGCCGGTGTTGGGGCCGAGCAGCATGAAGAAGTTCGGGAAGCCGTCGGCGGTGACGCCGTGGTAGGCCTCGGTGCCCTCGAGGACCCGGCCGTCGCGGCCGGTCACGTTCAGCCCGGCAAGTGCCCCGATGACCTTGAACCCCGTGCCGTAGATGATCACGTCGGCCGGGTGGGTCACGCCGTCGGCCGTCACCACGCCGGTCTCGGTCAGTTCGGTGATGCGCTCGGTGATCAGGTCGACGTTGGGTCGCTGCAGGGCCGGATAGTAGTCGTCGGACAGCAGGATCCGCTTGCAGCCGATGGTGTAGTCCGGTGTGACCCTCGCTCGCAGTTCCGGGTCGGTGACCTGGCGCTCGATGTACCGCATGGCTATCCGCTGCACCGGGGGCGCCAGCCTGGGGTAGGCGAAGCTGAGCGCCCTGACCTCCAGCATCCAGTAGTAGGCGTCCCGCAGCATGCGGTCGCTCAGCGGCGCGCGCCACCCGGCCCTTACCGGGCCGTCGAGCCGGGGAACGATCCACGGCGGGGTTCGCTGGAACACGCCAAGCCGGGCGACCCGGGGGGCGATCTCCGGGACGAGCTGGATCGCGGACGCGCCGGTCCCGATCACCGCGACCTGCCGACCCGCCAGGTCAATGGAGTGATCCCAGCGCGAGGAGTGGAACGACGGGCCGGCGAACTTGTCCGCACCGGGAATGTCCGGGTAGGACGGGATGTGCAACGCGCCCGCCGCGGACACGACGGCGCGCGCCACGTAGTCATCGCCGGCCTTAGTCACGACGTGCCAGCGCCTGCCGTCGTCGTCCCAGTCCATCCGCTCGACCGCGCAGCCGTAGCGGATGTGCGCGTCCACCCCGTACTTGGCCGAGCACATCCGCAGGTAGTCCCAGATCTCCCGTTGCGGCGCGTAGACCCGTGTCCAGGCAGGGTTCAGCTCGAAAGAGTAGGAGTACAGCGGGGCCGGCACGTCGCAGGCGCAGCCGGGGTACCGGTTGTCGCGCCAGGTCCCGCCGAGATCGCTGTCCTTCTCCAGGATCACGAAGTCGTCGTAGCCGGCCTTCTTCAGCGCGATCGCCATCCCGATGCCGCCGAATCCGGCGCCGACGATGACGATGCCGACGTTGCTGCTCATCAGCGCGTTCCCTAGTCAGTACAAGAGCTTGGAGTAGTTATCCTGGGCATAATGCTCCTGGAGTTCCTCCAGTGTCTCCGGCGTATCCTGAACGGCCTTGACCAGGGCCGCGTGCGAGGGGAGCGCGTCGGGCCGCCAGGTCCGCGGCTGCCACAGCTGGGAGCGCATGAGCGCCTTCTGGCAGTGGAAGAAGATCTGCTCGATCTCTACGGCGAGCGCCATCATCGGCCGCTGGCCGCGGATCGCCATGTCGTCGAAGAACGGCGCGTCCCGCAGCAGCCGGGCGCGGCCGTTGATGCGCAGCGTCTCGTTCCGGCCCGGGATCATGGAGACGATCCCGACGTGCGGGTTGGACAGCACGTTGCCGTATCCGTCGGCGCGCCGGTTGCCGGGCCGTTCGGGGATGGCCACGGTGGCGTCGTCGAGCACGTAGACGAGGTGGCCCGCCGGGTCGCCCTTGGGTGAGGCATCGCAGTTCCCGTCGGCGTCGCAGGTGGCGAGCACGCAGAACGGCGAGGCGGCCAGCCATTCCCTGTCCATGGGAAGCAGCCTGGTGCGTTCCTTGGTCACCGCGCGCCCGGTCGGCCACCCCAGCAAGTCACGCAACTCCTCGATCGAGCCGATCTGCGCCTGCGTCATGCCTGCCCCTCGCCCGCCTCGCCCGATGCCGGATGCCTGATGCCGGATTTACGAGAGTTTATGCCCGTAAGGCGCCTGTGTTACAGCTCTGGGTACACGGCGTTCGGGTCGTGCTCGGACAGCAGCGCCTGCGGCCCGATCAGGGCCGGGTCCGGTTTCCCGATGGCCTCCTCCTCCTTGCCCTCATAGTCGAACTTCAACAGCACGTGCTTGATCGCCTCGAGCCTGGCCCGCTTCTTGTCGTTGCTCTTCACCACGGTCCACGGAGCCCAGTCCGGGTTGGTGTAGTGGAACATCGCCTCCTTCGCCTCGGTGTACTCGTCCCACTTGTCCAGCGACTCGACGTCCATCGGGCTCAGCTTCCACTGCCGCACCGGGTCGACCCGGCGGATGGCGAACCTGGTGCGCTGCTCGGATCGCGTCACCGAGAACCAGAACTTGATCAGGTTCACCCCGGAGCGGACCAGCATCTGCTCGAACTCCGGCACCTCCCGCATGAACTCCCAGTACTCCTCGTCCGTGCAGAAGCCCATCACCCGTTCCACCCCGGCCCGGTTGTACCAGGACCGGTCGAACATGATGATCTCGCCGGCCGCGGGCAGGTTCGGCACGTACCGCTGGAAGTACCACTGGGTGCGTTCCCGCTCGCTCGGCTTGGCCAGCGCCACCACCGTGGCGCCGCGCGGGTTCAGGTGCTCGGTGAACCGCTTGATCGTGCCGCCCTTGCCGGCCGCGTCGCGGCCCTCGAAGAGGATCACTATCCGTTCCCCGGTGGACTTGACCCAGTTCTGCAGCCTGACGAGCTCGATCTGGAGCGGGCGCTTGAGGTATTCGTACTCGTCCCGCGGCATCTTCTCGGCGTACGGGTAGTCCTCGCGCCAGGTATCCACCACCCGCCCGTCCGGCCAGCGCAGGACGGGGTCGTCGTGTTCGTCGTCATCGATGACGACCAGGCCGGCCAGGAGCTCAGGGTCGGACGCCCAGTGCTCTGGCAGCGCGTTGAACTCTTCTGCGTGTTTGCCGGTCACGTCACAAGCACAGCACATCCAGGCGCTCTGGTCACGACCAGGTCCGCCCGCCGCTCGTGCCTTCGGCCTGCCGTTGCCTCCCGGCTCGCGCCTGTTCACCCGGCAGCCACCTTGCCCGCTCGGCATGGCATGCCGGCCAAGGGCGATGCGGGCTGCGCCCCGGTTACCCGGACGGCGCGGCGGCCCGTCAAGGCCGCCTCGGTTCAATGCGGCCGCCCTTGTCCCGCTTCGGCACGCGGGGTAAAACGAACAGGTGGGAAGACAGCCTGTCGCCGTGCTCTACGTGCTCGCGATGATCGCCGCCGTGGTCTGCGTGGACGTCTTCTTCCTCAGGCACCATTTCTGGCCGCGGCTGCTAGTAAACGTCGGGATCGTCGCGGTGTTCGCGGCGTTCTACTTCTTGTTCCTGAAGCGTCGCTGAGCGCCCCGCGCCCGCCGGGCCACCGCGTGCCCTGCTGCTCGTACAGGTCGGGGCGGCCGCCCTGGTTCGGCGCCGGCTGGAAGTCGGAGTAGCTCACCGAAACTCGCCATCCCCGTAGACGACCGCCCCGCCCGACACCGTCAACTCCACCGAGGCGTCGCCGATCGAGGCGGCCGGGATCGCGAACAGGTCCTGGTCGAACACGGCCACGTCGGCCCGCATCCCCGCGACGAGCGACCCGGTCACGTCCTCCTCGTGGTTCACCCAGGCGACGCCGGAGACGAACGCGTCAAGCGCGGCGTCGAGGGCGATCGCCTGCCAGGGCATGAACGGGACCTCGCGGGCCGGCTCGCCAGCCACCCCGAGCCGCGAGGACAGCACCCTGTTGACCGCGACGTGCATCTCCTGCAGCGGATCGGCGCTGGATATCGGCCAGTCGCTGCCGAACGCGAGCCGGGCTCCCCGCCGGGCAACCGAGTCGATCGGGTACTGCCACCCGGCCCGTTCCGGGCCGACGAACGGCAGGGTGAGCTCCTCCATCTGCGGCTCGGCGCACGCCCACAGCGGCTGGAAGTTGGCCACCACGTCGAGCGCGGCGAACCTGTCCAGATCCGCGGGCCTGATGAACTGCAGGTGCGCCACGTGGTGCCGGGCGGCCCGCCGCGGCCCGGCCGGGAGCGCCTCGAGCGCGTCGAGCGCGGCGGTGACCGCGAGGTCGCCGATCGCGTGGAAGTGCAGCTGGAAGCCCTCCGCGGCAAGCCGCCCGACGGCCGAAGCGAGCATCTCGGGCTCGATGAACAGCCTGCCCGCGTCGCGCGCCGGATGCCCGTGCCCGTCCAGGTACGGTGCGGACATGGCCGCGGTGAACGTCTCGCACACCCCGTCGAGCATCAGCTTCACCGTCGTCGCGCGGAACGCGCCCGAACTGGCCCGCTCGCGCCGGGCAAGCAGGTCGTCGACCTGGCCCGGGCCGCGGTGCCTGTCCCACCACAGCGCGCCGACCACCCGGCAGCTGAGCAGCCCGTCGTCGGCGGCCCGGCGGTAGGTGTCGAACACGTCAGGTATGCCGAGTTCGCCGGCCGCGCCGACGCACGCGTCCTGGAACCTGGTGATGCCGAGCGAGTGCAGGTGCGCCTGCGCCGCGAGCAGGCCCGCGGTGAGCTCGGCTGCGGAGGCGGCAGGCACGTGCTCCGCGACCAGGCCCATCGCCCCGTCGTGCAGCGTGCCAGCGGGACGCCCGCGGGAGTCCCGCTCGATCCGCCCGTCCCGCGGATCAGCAGTGCCGGCGTCGACACCGGCGACGGCGAGCGCGGCGGAGTTCACCCAGGCGCTGTGGTGGTCCCGGTTGGGCAGGAAGGCGGGCCTGCCGCCGGTGACCGCGTCCAGGTCGGCCGCCGTGGGCAGCCCGCCGGGGAAGGCCGCCATGGTCCAGCCGCCGCCGAGCACCCAGGCACCCGGGGCCAGCCCGCCGCAGTAGGACGCGACGGCGTCCAGGGTCTCGTGCCTGGTGCGCAGCCCCAGCAGGTTGCAGCGCAGGCTCTCGAGGCCGCCGGCCACCGCGTGCACGTGCGCGTCGCCGAAGGCGGGCAGCGCCAGCCGCCCGCCCAGGTCGATCACCCGCGTGCCCCGCCCGGTGAGCTCCCCGATCTCCGCGTCGTCCCCGACGGCCACGATCGTCCCGCCGCGCACCGCCAGGGCCTGCGCGAAGCCAGACGCAGACAAGGGAGTCCGCACCTTCCCCCCCACCAGGACCAGGTCCGCCGTGCTGTCACGCATCGCGATGCTCCGTCCGCCTGAACACGGTGTGAACTCATGATCGTGGACATTTACATCCGGGACCCTGGCGGCTTGCGGTGGATGCGGTAGTGCAGCACGAGGAAGGGCAGGCCGAACACCCAGAACGCGTGCTCAGCCCGCAGTTCCCCGTCGGCGAGGTAGACGTCGAGCCGCTCCGCGAACCCCCGGACGGCCGCCACCGTGACCTCTCCCGTCTGCGGGTCGATGTAGGTCAGGTAGTGTCCCGGCTGGTCGAGCTCGCTCCGGCTGTCCAGGACCATGCCGCCGCCCGCCCGGTCCCGCGGCAGCAGCGTCGCGGTGAAGCTGGCCTGCGGCAACGGGAATCCCACGCTGACATAACCGCGGTCCTCGTGCCGGTAGGTCGTGTAGATGCCGACGTAGATGGGCTCGTCGGTGTCGGCGAACGAGCGGATCCAGCCGCGGACCGCGGCCACCTCGCCCGGCGACCCCGCGGCCACCTCGCCCGGCGACCCCGCGGC
>JASHTQ010000151.1 GCA_030040475.1 Streptosporangiaceae bacterium | reverse complement strand
ACCGACTCGTCCTTCCACAGCAGCACGTGGTGCTCGAAGTAGACGCCGTCCTGCGGGTGCAGGGCGAGTTCCGCGACCGGCACGAGCTCGCCCTCGACCTGGCAGGTGCTGCCGGAGAACCTGAACTCCGTCATGTCGCGCAGCCGTGGCGCCTCGCGCCAGCCGGAGTCGCTGACCTTGTCCCGCTCGTTGAGCGGGGCGCCGCACGTCTGGCAGCTGGTCGTGCCCGGCTGGTTCTGCGCCTGGCACCACTGGCACTGGATCATTTCCACGCTCGGAACATAGCCGGCAACGCAGCTTTGACAAGGCCTTATGCGGTAAAGAAAACAACCGGTATGGTGTGCGCATGGCACTGCTCGGGCGGGAATTCATCGCCGTACCTGACGACCGTAAGGGTCAAATCGTCTTCAAGTGGCCGGACGTCACGATCCGCCGCTACACGCGCGCGATCGTCAATGCCGACGAGATGGCGCTGTTCGTCAACACCGGCCAGGTCGTGCAGACCCTGGGACCGGGCCGGCACCAGATCGACGCCAATGAGCTACCCGGTCTCGGCGCGATCATCGACGTGGTCAGCGGCGGCAACGCCTACCGCGCCGAGCTGTACTTCGTCGGTACCCGCGAGTTCACCGGCTTCAAGTTCGGCGGCCGGGTCGACGACGTGCAGGACCCGCGAACCGGACTGGTCGTCACGCTCCGGGTGTTCGGTGACTACGCGCTGCACGTGGCTGACCCGGTGCGGCTGATCACCAACCTGACCGCCACCGTCGATGTGACCAACAACGACCGGATCTCCGGCTGGGTCAGCGACCAGCTGCTGAAGGTGCTGCGGACCCACGTCACCACCCAGATCATCCGTAACGGGTGGCCCATCCTCGGCCTGATGGCCTACTCGGCCGAGATCGAGCAGGCGACGATCGACGCGGCCAACGGGCAGCTCGCCAACTACGGCGTGCAGCTGACCCGGATGGGCAACTTCGACGTCAACCTCGCGCCAGAGGACGAGCAGCAGCTCAAGCAGCTGGCCAAGGACACCAGCTACTCGCAGCTGGCAGGCGGCTTCCAGAACTACGCCGCGGGCGAGATGGCCCTCGGCGCCGGGCAGGGCCTGGCCAAGGGCGGCGCCGCCACCGAGGGCGCGTTCCTCGGTGCCGGGTTCGGCCTGGCAAGCGCGTTCGGGGCACAGCAGGCGGCGGCGGCCCAGCAGGCCGCGCAGCAGCAATACGGCCAGCAGCCGCCGCCCTACGGCCAGCAGCAGCCTCCGTACGGCGGTCAGCCCGGCGGGCCGCCGCAGGGCGGTCCCCCGCAGGCCCCTCAGCCGCCAGCTGGCCAGCCACCCGCGCCCGCGGCCGGACCTGCGTGCGCGAACTGCCAGGCCGCGAACCCGGCCGGGGCACGGTTCTGCATGGGCTGCGGCCAGCCGCTCGCACCGGCGGTGGCGCACTGCACCGAGTGCGGCACCGAACTGCCGTCCGGCGCCCACTTCTGCGCGGCGTGCGGGACCAGGGTCGGCGACTGAGTCCCGGCACGGCCCTGGTCAGTCCCAGACCGGACAATAGCCGGGTGCTGTTGCGCAGACAACGCGATTTCTTCCCGCCGCTTTGGGGCGACGGCCGTCGGTCAGCCGCCGGCGTGTCGCTTTGCCGCGCGCCGACCTGAGCGATAAACTGTTCGATAGTGGGACTTGGAGATCAAGATCACTAAATCATTATTCCGAACGGACGGTGGTGCATGGCCCCCGAACCGACTCCGGGCACAGGGCGAGACGGACAGTCCGTCCCGCGCGTTCCGGTGCGGGGGCGTGTGCCGGTCGCCGGGGTCGGCATGGTGACGCCAGACTGGATGGACGACGCCGACTGGCAGCGGGCCTGCGCGGCGAGCGAGGACGAGGAGTGCCTGGCCGACGAGGACCTGGAGTGGTTGTCCGACGCCGGCTGCGGGACGCCGCCAGACCTAGCCGGCCTGCCAGTCGAGGTGCTCGCCGCCCAGGTTGACGCGGACGGAGCGGCGGACTCCGCCGCGACCGCAAGGATGATAGAGCTGGGGGTCTGCCGGGAGGGCTACGCGCACCGCCCCGGCGCCCCGCGCGTCATCGGGGCCAGCAGCAGCCCGGCGGCCTCGTTCGCGCAGGGCGCCCCGTTCGACACCTGGCCGCCGGACCCGCTGCTGGGTGAGCGGGCCGATGAGGCCTCCGGCCCGGGCCGGGCCTTCCCCGGCGTGAACGACGACGAGCTGATGGGGCTGATCGGAGCGCGGCAGCGGCTGGAGTCCCGGGCCGCATGGGAACTGCTGGCCGCGGTCGCGGAGTTCACCCGCCGCCGCCCCGGTCCCGGCTGCAGGCTGACGCTGCCCGGCCGGATGCCCGAGGCCTGCAGCGAGCACGCGGCTGGCGAGCTGGCCGTCCAGCTGCGGCTGAGCCGGCAGGCGGCCGGCGATCTGCTCTGGCTGGCGCACGCCCTGACCGCGAAGCTGCCCCGGACCTCGGCGGCGCTGCGGGACGGCGTGATCGACCTGCCCAAGGCCCAGACCATCGCGTTGCTGTGCAACCTGCTGACCCCGGCCGAGGCAAGGGCCGCCGAGGCGATCCTGTTCGCCGACCCGGGCGTCGGGGAGATGACCAGGGGCATGATCCGCGACCGCATCGCCCGCGCCGTCATCACGGTCAACCCCCAGGCAGCGGCGAAGCGGCGGGAGGACGCCGCGAAGACCCGCCGGGTGGAAGTCCTCCCCGAGGGCTCGGGAAACGCGATGATCGCCGGCCGTGAGCTGCCTCCCGCCGCCGTGCTGGCCGCCAGCGAGAACCTGAACATCCGCGCCCGCGAGCTCCGCGCGGCCGGCGTCCCCGGCGACATGGACGAGCTCCGCGTCCTGGCCTACCTGGAAATGCTCGGCGCGCTGGACCCCCTCGACGGCGCCGCGGCCGGGACAAACGGGCCGGACGGAAGAGACACCGGAACGGACGGCTCTGCCGGACCGGGCAGCGGGAATCCTGGCGGGCCGGGCGGCGGGAATCCTGGCGGGCCGGGCAGCGGTGGCCCGGGTGGCCCTGGCGGCACCAGCCCCCGCGGCGGTGGCCCCCGCGGCGGTGGCCCCGGCGGTGAAGCGGCGCCCGGGACCGTGCCGAAAGGATTCGCGGCCCAGGTTAACCTGACCGTCCCGCTGGCCACCGCGCTCGGCCTCGCCGACCGGCCCGGGACCATATCCCGGCTCGGCGCTATCGACGCGGACCTGGCCCGCGACCTCCTCGCCGCAGCCGCCCGCCACCCCAAATCCACCTGGTGCCTCACCGTCACCGGCCCGGACGGCCGGCCGGCCGCACACGGATGCGGCCGCCCCCCGCCCCGCCGCCGTCGCGGCAGACGCGGCCCTGCACCACCTGCCGATGGCCCCGCCTCCGGCACAATGCGGCTGGACCTGGCCCGGCTGGACCTGGCCGCCCTGACCCGCGGCAACGCGCGGAACCCAGGCGGCGGGGGTGATCCAGACGGGAAGAGGGAGCTGGTCTTCGCGCTGGAAGGCCTGGCCGGGCCGTGCGATCACCGACACCAGGCAGCCGGGCACGACCCCGGCGTAAAGCTCCGGCACCTGACCGGAATCCTCAACCTCACCTGCACGTTCCCGCCGTGCCGCCGGCCGGAGTGTCAGTCGGACTACGAGCACAGCCTGCCCTACGAGCAGGGCGGCAAGACCTGCCTATGTGAGGCCGGGCCGGTCTGCCGGGCCAACCACAGGGACAAGCAATCCCCCGGCTGGCACCTCGAAGAAGCCGGCGCCCGCGGCTGGTTCCGCTGGACCACCCCCTCCGGCCGCACCTACCTCAGCCGACCCACCCAGTACCCAGACTGAGCCAGTCAGGCGGCGGGCGGCCGGCCGATGACGCATGTCCCGCTCGGCCAGGCGGCAGACGAGCAGGACCCGGGCCAGCGGCGAGCTGCGCTGTGTCATGGCGCCTCCTGAGCCCTCAGGACGGCATGTCCGTGCGCGCGGAGGACGGCCGAGGCGACGGGGTAGGGCCCGCTGTGAGCGGTCACGCCCGGCGCCCGCTCCAGCGCCGTCAGCTGTCGCAGAGCCGAGGCGGGAAGCGGGGCAAGCTGCGTCTGGGTGGACTGGGGAAGCACGGACGCCACGACGT
>JASHTQ010000150.1 GCA_030040475.1 Streptosporangiaceae bacterium | reverse complement strand
GGGCGCAGCATCCGGGTGAGGGCGAAGCCGAGCGTCGACTTGCCGCAGCCGGACTCGCCGACAAGCCCGACGAACTCGCCCTGCTCAAGGGTCACGTCCACGTCCCTGACCGACCAGATCCGCTGGCCGCGGCTCGGCTCGTAGACGACGTTGACGCCGTGTGCTTCCAGTAGGGGCATTACTTCTCCCGCAGCCGTGGGTTGGACAGCGCGTCGAGGCCGAAGTTGATCAGCGTGAACGACACCATCAGCAGGACGATGGCAAGGCCGGGCGCGAACACCATCAGCCACTGCCCGGTGAGCAGCGCGTTCTGCTGCTGCGCGGCGTACAGGATGGTGCCCCAGCTGACCGTGGCCGGGTTGCCGAGGCCGAGGAACTCCAGGCTGGCCTCGGCCAGGACGGCGGCGGTGGCGGCGGCGAAGAAGCTGGCCGCCACCAGCGACGTCATGTTCGGCAGGATCTCCCGGAAGGTGACCCGGAACAGCCGCTCGCCGGAGAACACCGCCGAGGTGACGAACTCCCGGGTGCGCAGCGTCTTGGTTTGGCTGCGGATCACCCGGGCGCCGGTCGCCCAGCTGGTGAACGCGACGACGAGAACGATCGTCCACACCGACCGGCCCTGCAGGTAAGCCGCGAGGATGATCATCAGCGGAATGCCGGGGATCACCAGCGCGAGGTTGGTGACGAAGCTGAGCACCTCGTCGACCACGCCGGGCCGGTACCCGGAGATCAGGCCGAGCGTGACGGCAACCAACGTGGCCAGCGCCCCGGCGCACAGGCCCACGATCAGCGAGACCCGCGCGCCGTAGATGAGCTGCGAGAACACGTCCTGGCCGTTGCCGGTCGTGCCGAGCCAGTTGGTCGCGCTGGGTCCTTTGTACGGGGTGAACGTGGTCGCCGTGGGGGAGTGCGGCGCGATCAGCGGCGCGAACACCGCCGCCACGATGATCAGCCCGAGGATGATCATCCCGGTGCGCGCCTTGCCGTTGCCCCACAGCGTCCGCAGCGCCCGCCCGACGTAACGAAGCGGCCCGGGTACCGAGCTTGCCCCGCCGACCGGCACGCGCGCGGCCGCGCCGGGTGCCTCGGCCGGCGGTATGGAAGTGATGACGGTCATGCTGTACTCCGGACTCGCGGGTCGAGGCGGACGTAGAACAGGTCCACGATGAAGATCGCGACCAGCATGCTGAGCGTGATGACCAGGAACAGCGCCTGCATCAGCGGGAAGTCATGGTTGGTCACGGCGATGTAGAGCAGGTTGCCCACGCCCGGGTAGCTGTAGATGCCCTCGACCAGGACCGAGCCGCCGACCACCGCGCCCAGCACCAGGCCGAACGCGGTGACGTTGGGCAGCAGCGCGTTGCGCGCCGCGTACAGCAGCGCGATCGTCCGCGAGCGCAGCCCGTTGGCCTCGGCGAACGTGATGTAGTCCTCGCCCAGGGTGTTGATCATGTTGTTGCGCATGCCGAACACCCAGCCCGACAAGGTGGTGATGGCCAGCGTCAGCGCGGGCAGCACGCTGTGGTCCAGCGCGTTGCCGAGGAACGACAGGCTCCAGTTGGGCGTCAGGCCCGGGCTGTAGCCGCCCTTGATCGGGAACCAGCCGTACTTGAACGACAGCCAGTACAGCAGCAGCAGCCCGAGCCAGAACGGCGGGAAGGCGCCGAAGAAGGTCGCCCCGATCGTCACCGAGGAGTCGGCGAGCTTGCCGCGATGCCACCCGGCGTACACCCCGAGCAGCGTCCCGATGACGAACGCGAAGACCGTCGTCGCGCCGACAAGCACCACCGTCCACGGCAGGGCCTTGCCGATGGTCTGCGCGACGGTCTGGCTGGGGAAGGAGTACGACGTGCCGAACCGCAGCGTCGAGATGCTCCTCAGGTAGTCCCCGTACTGGACGAACAGGCTCGTGTGCGGCGCGCCGAGCTGGGCCTGCACCGCCGCCCGCTCGGCGTTGGTGATCGGCACGCCGGCCGACGCGAGCTTGCCGAGCGCCGCGTCGACCGGTGAGCCGGGCATCAGCCGGGGCAGGATGAAGACCAGGGTGATGGCCGCCCATAGCGTGATGACGAACAGCACCACCTTGCGCAGGATGTATCTCACCGTGCGCTCCTTTCACCCTGCGGCGGCCTAGGCCTTGACCAGATGGGTCGTGACCGTCAGCAGCGAGTAGTCGTAGTTGGTGGGCAGGGTGTAGGGGTTGCTAGCCGACGGCCAGCCGGTGAAGTGCTTGGTGGAGAACAGGCCCCAGCTGCCGCCGTAGTACAGCAGCACGACGGGGACGGTCTGGTACATCATCGTCTCGAGCTTGTTGGTCGCCTGCTGCTGCGTGGCGGGGCTGGTCGACGAGGCCAGCGTGCTCAGCGCCTGGTTGACCGCCGGGTCCTTGAACCGCTCGAAGTTGTTGACCGTGGCGGTATGCACCGGGGCCGCGTAGGCGCTGTTCAGCGCGAGGTCGTAGTCGTTGTACGGGATGCCGGTGCCGCCGAAGCCGCCGATCGCCGCGTTGAACGTCCCGGACTGGGTCGTCTGCGAGTACTGCGCGTACTGGGGCTCGTCCAGGCTGACCTTGATCCCCACCGCGCTGAGCTCGCTGCTGATCTCCGTGGCCGCGGCGGCCCAGTCGGTGAAGCTGTTCGGCAGCGTGATCGTCATGGTGGCCTGCGCGCCGTTCGCGCCGACCAGCTTGCCGGCCTGCTTGGTGTAACCGGCCTTGGCGAACGCGGCCATGGCGGCGGGAATGTTCTGGCTGACCACGCCTCCGTTGGGCAGGCTCGGGTCCAGCCAGTGCTGCTCGTTCGGCAGGATGATCCCGCTCGTGCTGGCCGCCGCCATGTACCCGTTGACGGCCTTCTTGGCGATCGTGGTGCGGTTCAGCGCCAGCGAGACGCCCTGGCGGAAGTTCACGTTGTTGTACGGCGCCTGGGTCAGGTTGAGGAACAGGCCGATGGTGCCGCCCGGCGGGAACCAGTACGAGTTCGTGGCCGGGTCGCGGTCCACGTAGGTCGCCTTGACGTTGGGCATGTAGGTATAGGCCCAGTCGAACTGCCCGCTGCTGACGTCGAGCTGGTTGGTGCTCTGGTTGGTCGCCTGGGCCGGGAACACGACCGAGGTCGGCGCGATCTTCGCCGCGCCCCAGTACAGCGGGTTCTTCGTCAGCGTGTACTGGGTCGGCGCGAAGCTGCCCAGCTTGAACGGCCCGGTGCCGACAGGGTCGGTGTTGGTGTACGTCACCGGATTGGCGATCTTCGACCAGATGTGCTGGGGCACGATCGGGGTCTGCGCGATCGTGGCGGCGAACGGGACGTCGGGAGCCTTGAAGGTGATCGTGACGTCGTTACCCGAGGCGGTGACGCCGGTTATCTGCGACCAGATCCCGTTGCTGTCCAGCGCCGGGTACTTCTTCAGCAGGTCGAAGGTGAAGACCACGTCGGCCGGGGTGAAGGGGGTGCCGTCGCTCCACTTCACGCCCTGCCGGATCGTGTACACCAGCGTCGTGGGGCTGGTGAACTTGTACCCGGTGGCCAGGAACGGCGTGTACGCGCCGTTGACCGAGCTCACGGTCTCCAGCGGCGCATAGATCAGGTAGGTGCCGTGCAGCTCGGTGGCCGGCTGGAACGGGTTGAAGTTCTCCACCAGCGTCGGGTTGCCGGTGTCGCCCTGGATGGTCAGGACGCCGCCGCCCGCGGCGCCGCCGCCGTTATTGGCCGAGTTGGACGAGCATGCGCTCGCCGCGCCCGCTATGAGGGCCGCGGCGGCTACGCATACCGCGGCCGATCTCACGTGCGATAGGGGGTTCATCGGTGTACTCCTCATCGGTGCCGGGCCTTGACGCGCCCGGCGGGAAAGCGGATCCGGGCCACGCCCGGAGTCGAACGGTCGAGCCGCGCCGCGATCCCAAACGACCGCAGCAAACGGCTCCAGGAAAAGTTCGTCGTGATTGCGCGGCGCCAACGGAATCTGGCGGAGTCGCGCCCGAATGCGGCGTCGTGGGCATCTGGTCTCGTGCGCCCGCGCAGCGATGTTCGTGCCAATCGGGCCTCGCATCGGGCCCGCGTCCGCGAGTGCTGTACCCGCGGGGACCCGTCGGGCCGCACCCATGTATGCCGTGCTCATCGGGCCTGGTTCCGACCCTGCGTCTGCCACACCCGGGCCCTGCTGCCCGCAGGGCAACGATGTATTCCCAATAGTCGTATTTATTTTGGATATATTTAGACTGGCCGTATTTACGTAGGCCATCTTTACGCTGACCCTGCCAGCGTTCGGGCGGTCTGCCCGGCCCCTCATCCCCGCCTAGGGGCCTGCGGGTGGTCGGACCTGCCGCGGCAGCCGCAGCTCCCGCGGATGACGACCTCGGTCGGCAGCACCACCGAGTGCATGGGTGCCGCCGGATCGGAGATCCTCGTCAGGAGCGTCCGCACCGACTGC
>JASHTQ010000149.1 GCA_030040475.1 Streptosporangiaceae bacterium | reverse complement strand
TCTTTTCAGAACGAGCGGCGGTGCCCGTTCAGCGGGCAACTCCGCCAAGCGTGACCGGCCGCCCGCCGCAGCCTGGATGCGCTGGCTGGTAAGGCGCGGCGAATACCTGATCGCCTCCCACCACCCGCTCCGGGAAACCCCGATCAGCCAGCTCGGCCCCGACCCCGCCCACCGCCGCGAAACCCTGCGCCGCCGCCACGCCGCGGCCGCCGCGATGATCTGATCCTGCTGGCTCCCGCCCGTTAGCCGGGTACCGTCCTGATGAGCTCTTGCAAGCCTCAGGCCGTACCGCCCCTGACCATGAGTACACTCAAAATTCTTTTTCCGAACGAGCGGTGGTTCCTGCCCCGCGGACGCACCGAGTTGCCAGGTCGCGGCCAAGCCCCGGCCAGGTTTCCTATGTCACAGGCAAAGACTTTTCGCGGCGGCTAATCCACAGGCTGTCGAGTTCATCCACAGCTGAACGGCAATTACGCACGTGGCGCTCCACAGGCCCGTCACGGTAGTCTCGCTGCCCCGGCACCTCTCGCCTGACTATCTCGCGATCCCGGGGACCCGCGATACGGAGGGGCATAATGTCTATTACCTCAGCACAGCGCCGCGGCGGCATGCCTGGCGAACTGGGTGAGCCGCTCGATACGGCGGCCGCGGTCGCCGAGTTTCACGGCGCGTTCAACCTGCCCATGCAGCAGTTCCCGAGTACCGAAATCGACGACGACCTGGTGAAGCTCCGTGTTGCCCTGCTGGCCGAAGAAGTCGACGAATTCGTCACCGCGGCCGGGAAGTCTGATCTTATCGGGATCGCCGACGCGCTAGCCGATATCGTCTACGTGATCTACGGCACGGCGCTGACCTACGGTATCGACCTGGACTCGGTCCTGCGGGAGGTTCACCGGTCCAACATGAGCAAGCTGACCGGCGACGGAAAGCCCCTGATAAGGGAGGACGGCAAAGTCCTCAAATCGGAACGATACTTCCCGCCGGACATTGCCTCGGCGCTCGGCCTGTACGATCGCTGACCCGGCAGGCAATCGGCACGGGCTTCGCGGGCCGGTAACTCGATCAAGAGGTACCTCGATTTATCCCACGCGGCAACCCGCCGGCGAAGCTGGCCCAGTCCGTCCTCGACGACATCGGACATTCGCCGATCGCTCGTGATGCAGAAGAACGCCCTGGCGCCGAAGGCTCCGAACCGCAGTGAGCGTATCGCAACTGCCCGATCGGTTCCGGCGGCTATCTGCGCGCAGACACGCTCTCGTTGCACCTGCCAGGGCGTGCGGCTGCCGTGCTGATACAGCACGACGGCTGCACCTTTGTGCAGCAGCGCCGCAACTTCAGCGACCATCGCGTACTTGCCTGCAAGCGGCGACGCAACAGAGACGGACAGGACCTCGAGTCCGTTGTCCGGGTCAAGGAACACCAGATCGCAGTCGGCCACCGCGTTACGCGCCCGCTCGAACCAGGCGGTCCTGTCCGCCGCCCGCTGCCCAGCAGTCCCCAGTGCGTACGGCAGCGGTTCTGCGAAGTAAGCGGTACCACGCGGGAGAATTCCCGCGGTCTCAATCAGCCTGACATTGAGCTGATCCGGGTCCGTCGTGGCATTCTCGACCTGCCTCATGATGGCGAGCAGATCGGGGTCAAGGTCTTCCCACCCGGTGGTGACGAGATGAGCGCGCTTGCGGCCGTCGTTGTTGCGCTCGACGTGCTCGGTCAGGTACCAGATGACGCCAAGCCGCATCCCCGGCTGGCCGCTTGCGCAAAGCGCACGGAGCAGGGCGTACTTGGCGTAGTCGCCGATGTCGTTGACGAAGTTGTGCCGCACTCGCTCACCATAGCCGCCGGTCGATTGGGCCACGGCCGTCGAAGCTCGCGGAGATGAATGAGACAGGCGCGCCGGCGACGCTCTCCATCTCATGGACGAATTCGATGGTCTCCGGCGTGAGCTGACTGAATTGCCGTGCGCCGCTGTTGCGTGCATCGATGTAGTCCGTGAATGTGAGGGCCAGGTCGGTTGCCCCGTTCAACCTCGCCGACTGCCGGAGCTGAGCCCAGGAAAACTCGGCCACACGGCGCTGATTGCCCGAGACCGAGCCCCGCTCGCTGTCCTTCAGAACGTCGGCCGGCAGCCCGGCCCGGCTGGCCACCATGTCCCAGCTGATCTCGCGGCCCATCGGGCCTGACTCCCCGCCTACGCGAATCGGGTAGCTGCGGAATGCGACGATCGCCCGGCGCAGCAGCTGAGGCGGCAGGCCGACCTCCGCCAGCAGCGTGCTCACCGTCGTATCGCGAGACGTGACGTGAGGGTATGAGCCGTGCAGGATGCTCAGGCCGGTGCCCTGGGTGCCCTCGATGAAGATCCGGCCGCCCCGTACTCGCGCTTCCTCGAACGCTGAGCCGGAGTCGCGGACGAACGGGGCCAGCTCAGGGATGTCCTTAGCCGTCCGTACGGCCCCACCGACTCCACGCCGCTCGATTCGCCGCGCGACGGCGGCCCCTCCTCCGGTACCAGTGGAGCCGATAGCCCGCTTCAGCCCCGTTTCCCGCTGGACGTCGCCCTCTTCGATGACGAGAGCACCCGGATCGATCGCCAGCCTGTCAGCCGAGACACCGCAGTCGGCGATCTCACGCATCAGGACCTCTAGGTCGATAACGGCTCCGGCCCCGAGCAGCAAGCCGGAATCCGTGGCGCGGGTACCGCTGGGAAGCTGCCTGTGTGTGTACACGGATCCATCCGCGGTGCGCACCTTATGGCCCGCATTCGGCGCCCCGACCCGGACCAGCAGGTCATACTCGGGCGCGATGAAGAAGGCCAAGTTTCCCTTGCCCTCGCTGCCCCACTGGCCGCCGACGAGGACATCGGCGTACTCGCCATACCGCATCCGGATGCGCGAAACGCGAGCCGCGACGCGCGCTGCCACGTCGTGCGGCGTGACATGCGTGGTGTCGATGACGACATCGGCTTCCGCTTCCAGTAGCCGTGCCGCCGCCTCTGCCGGCGACCGCATCGCGACCTCCCAGGGCACGCCCCCGTCGTCGCCGCGTGCCTCATGCCGGGCGGTCAGCACACTGTCCTCACCGCGCAGATGAACGTGCAGAATGCGCCACGTCCCCGCGCCGGCCCGCCGAAATTCCCGGACCTGCTCCAGGGTTCTGACCGCATCGACTACGACGACTCTCTCGCCGAGCGAACCGCTGGCGGTGCGTCCCATCGCGTCGATAATCCAGGCGGCTCCCTGAAACGCTGTATCTAGACCGCGTCGCTGCAGCTGGCCGCGATCAAGCTCGCGGCCAGCCTGCGCCGATATGAGGCCGGAAGTGCTGATGTGCTCTGCTGGAACTTGCCGCGAAAGGTCCGTGGCGAGGGTGGTCTTACCCGAGGCAATGGGTCCGGAGAGGAGGATTAACACTAGTGAGTACGTCATGCGTCTCAATCGCTACGGTGACTGTGTCGGAAAAGTTAGGGAACAACCTGCGCCAAACGTCATGTGTTCCTGAACGCAGTGCATACGATAACGGCATGTTAGCCTCTGTTCGCCGGAATTTCCCGCACTGGATATTCGGCTCCCTAGAGTCAAGCGCGTCTCGGGCATGACCGCGCCCGTTTTGGCTGGCGACGCGCTGGCAGCGGTACGCCACCGGGGATCGCATCTTCAGATCATTGCGTCCGCGGGTTCCGGCAAGACCGAGGTGGTCGCCCAGCGTTTCGCCGAACTCATGGCCGGCGGCGCGGATCCGGCGAGCATCATCGCGTTCACATTCACCGAGCGGGCGGCCGAGGAATTGAAGGCCCGGATCTCCGCCCGCGTCGAGGAGCGGTTCGGGACACAAGCGCTTGACCGGCTGGGCGCGACGTTCGTGGGGACGATTCATGCGTACTGCTTCCGCCTGCTCCAGCAGCACGTGCCCCGGTACGAGACGTTCGACGTGCTGGATGAGCGCCGCCTGACCGCGTTCCTGTGCCGGGAAGAGCCCGCCCTGGGCCTTAAGAACCTCACCGGCAAGCTGTTCGCATCCATCCGCGCCTTCCTCACCAACCTGGAAGTCGTGGAAAACGAGCTCATTCCGCTCACTGAGCTGAACGAGCCATTGCGCGGCATGGCGGAGCATTTCTACGAGCTACTCGAGCGGTTCCGGCTGCTCACCTACGGGCAGCTGATCTCCCGCGCCGTCGCCGAGCTGGAGAAGCCCGAGGTGGCGGGCGTGGTGCACGCGACGCTCCGGCACCTGATCGTCGACGAATACCAGGACGTCAACCCAGCCCAGGAGCGCCTGATCAGGCTGCTGGCCGGCCGCGACGTCGAGCTTTGCGTAGTCGGCGACGATGACCAGGCCATCTACCAGTGGCGCGGCTCGGACGTCCGCAACATCGTCGAGTTCGCCACCCGCTACCCGGGCGTGCGCACCTTCACGATCACGGAAAACCGGCGCAGCCGCCCGCGCATAGTCGAGGCGGCGACGGCGTTCGCCCGCTCGATCCAAGGTCGCCTGGACAAGGAGATGCTCGTCGTACGCGACCCGGCCGGCGTCGAGGTCGTCACCTGGGCCGCCGGGACCGAGGCCGAGGAGTGCGACTGGATCGCCGAGACGATCCAGCGGCTCCATTCCGCTGGGCTGCCCTACCGTGATGTCGCCGTCCTGGTGCGCGGTCGCGTGGCGTACCCCGCGCTGCTTGAGGCCTTCGATGCACACGGTGTCCCGGTCCAGCCTGCCGGGCGGACCGGCCTGTTCGCCCGCCCCGAGGCGCGGCTGTTCGGCAAGACCTACGCCTGGCTGGCCGGTCATAGCTGGACCCCCGACCCGTACGGCTGGGGGGAGGAGCCCACAGCCGAGGAGGTCTTCGCCGACTACGACGATCTCTACCAGCTGGACGCCGGGAGAAGCCGAGCGATCCGGAGCCGGCTGTCCGCTCTGAAGGCGAGCGTGCCCAGCGATGAGCGCCCGGTCAACCTGGTCGGCGATTTCTACGAACTGCTCGCCGATATCGGCGTGGCCACCTGGGACCCGGATGACCTGATGATGAGCTCGCGTCTCGGCACGCTGGCAAGATGCTCGTCCATCCTGGCCGACTACGAGTCGGTTCGCAGGCGCAGCAGGCCGGACCCTGAGCAGCCTGGCACTCAGATCGGCGGCCAGGACCGGGGACCTTGGTACTACGGCAACCTGGCCATCTACGTCGCGAACTACGCCAAGGGCGCTTACGAGGACTTCGACGGCGAGCCCGACGTGCTGGTCGACGCGGTCGACCTCACCACCGTCCACAAGGCCAAGGGCCTGGAGTGGCGCGCGGTGTTCGTGCCGTCGCTGACCAAGAACCGATTCCCTTCGTCAAGAACGGGCCGCCCGCAGGACTGGCTGGTCCCGCGGCACCTGTTCAACCCGGCACGGTACGAGGGCTCCGACGCCGACGAGCGGCGCCTGTTCTATGTCGCGATGACCCGGGCGCGTGACTGGCTGTCCCTGTCCCGGCATGAGCGGATCAAGAACCGCGTCGCCGCCTCGCCGTATCACCTGGAAGTGACCGGCCACGCGGTCAAGCCGCCGCTGCCGCTCCCGCCAGTCGACCGGATCGTCAGGGAAGATGCGGACGAGCCGATCACGATCACGTTCAGCGAGCTAGCCGCCTACCGTTCCTGCGGCTTCGCGTACCGCCTCCGCAACCTGCTCGGCTTCCAGCCCTTCCTCGCGCCAGAACTGGGATACGGCAAGGCGGTCCACCACATCCTCCGGGCGATGGCGGAGTACACGCTCCGGCACGGGCGTCCGCCGGACTACCAGGAGGTGTGGCGGATGCTCGATGAGGGCTTCTTCCTGCCCGCGGCGAGCAAGCCCGCCCACCACCAGCTGAAGGAGGCAGCCCGGCAGCTCCTGTCCTCGTACATGACCGAGTACGACGACGACCTGTGGCGCGTCTGGGAGACCGAGCGGCCGTTCGAGCTCCATCTGCCCACGGCGATCATCACCGGACGAGCCGACGTCATCCTGGACAAGGAGGGCGGAGAGATCGAGTCGCTGGCCATCGTGGACTACAAGACGTCCACCGACGAGGAAGCCCGCGACGACTACGCGCTCCAGCTCGCCGTCTACACGAACGCCGGCCGCCGGGAAGGCCTGAACGTACGGGCCGCCTACGTCCACGACCTCAAGGCCGCGGACCGGGATCCCGTCGATGTCTCACCCCAGGCGATCAAAGCCAGCGAGCGGATCGTCGAGGACACCGTGCGCGGCCTGCGCGACCGGGACTTCCGCGCCCGCCCAGGCCACCCCTGCCACCGCTGCGACGTGCGCAGGCTATGCAGGTGGGACCCACGCCGATGACATCTCGTCTTCCGGCTGCTCAGGACAGGAAGACGTTCCGTTTGTGCCAG
>JASHTQ010000148.1 GCA_030040475.1 Streptosporangiaceae bacterium | reverse complement strand
GACCAGCTCGGCGTGGACCCGGCGGACTGCTGCTACATCGCCGAGCTGGGCGTGGCCTCCGCCGACCGTCGACAGGGCATCGCCCGCGCGCTGCTGCAGGCCGCGCTAAGCGATGACCAGGAGCAGGCCGCCAGCTACCTTGTCCGCACGCTGGCTGGCAACCAGCCCGCCATCGAGCTCTACCGCGGCCTCGGCTTTAGGCAGGTGCCTGGCATCAACCAGTCTCACCATGACAGGCCCAGGATCTTCCTGCGCAAGGCGGACTAAGCCCCGTCAATTTTCCGCCCGTGCGGTGAGCCAGCCCCGAGCCATGGCGAACGCGCCGGGGAGGCTGGCTGCGTCGCCGCCGGATGGCCTCTTCCTTGAAGTAGTCGCCGAAGCTGAAGTTGCCGTTCATCTGGAAGAACGTGCCGTGCCTGGTGGTCTTGCCGACCTCGTCGATGTCCAGCGTGCGGATGCACTTCCGCACACTGGTGGCCCGCGGCCACGGCGCGGCCTGCTGGCCGGTGAAGTACGGCACGAACTGCATGAGCCAGGAACCGGGACCGGATCTCGGCGCTCCTCACCGTCGTCCGCCGAGTGTCTGCCGGGGTCCTTGGCCCGTGAACTGCCGGATCATGCCCGTATTATCGCATGTGCAACGTAGTTGCATGATATTCGCAATAGCGGTGCCTTCCGTGGCCGCCTAGCCAGGGCCGCTATCTCATTGCTGCGGCCAGCGGGAAACGAATACCCGTGCCCGCCCGGTAACCGGATCAAAGGAGTGCCGGGCCAGCGCGCTGCGCGGCGCGTCCGCTGTCGCCGCGGTCAGCTGGTACTGATCCGCCCCCTCGGCCACGAGCTCTTTCACCTGCGCCGCCAAAGCGGCGACGGACGGGGTAGCCGCCGCCGTCTCCATAGAGTTCACCCGTTTGCCAGCTAGTGCCGCTATCAGTCTGACAGGGTCGGTGAGCCTGCGACCGGGCCGTACCCCAGGGCCACCGGAAGCGAAGGGGACAACGGTCAACGAGGTATCGGCTGACTACGCGCGGCCTAGAGATAGGCCGCCCATCCGTGATGGTGGCTGATGTATGTAACGATGCCGAGCATGCTGCTTCAGATCGATCATGTGGGTATCGCCTGCCGCTCACTTGAGGCCGCCATCGAGCGGTACGTGACCGTGTTCGGGCTCACCATGGTGAGCGATGAGACCAACCCCGAGCAGGGTGTCCGGGAGGCGATGCTCGCGACCGAGTCCGGTTCGTCATATGTGCAGCTGCTCGAACCGCTCTCGGCCGACACCCCGGTCGGGCGGTTCCTTGAGCGGCGAGGCGAGGGCATGCACCACATCGCCTACGCGGTGGCGGACGTGGCGGAGGCGCTGGCCGAACTCGGCGCGGCCGGCGCCCGGCTCATCGACTCCACGCCCCGGCACGGCGCGATGGGGTCGTCGATCGGGTTCGTTCATCCGGGCGGTCTCGGCGGCGTTCTGACGGAGCTTGTGCAGCCGTTGCGTTAGGCGGTCGGCCCAACGCCAGCGGGTGTCGGCTGCATATTGTTGGCTAGTCCGGTTCTCGTTCTTGGTCTTTGCGTCGCCGGTAGGCGGCGGCATTGACTCGGTTGCCGCATTCGCGCATTCCGCACCAGGTGCGATTGCGTCCGTGGGAGCGGTCAACGAACATTCGAGTGCATCCGTCCCGTCCGCACTGGCGGAGGCGTTGCGCTTCCGGGCCACCGAGGAGTTCGATCGCGTCGCGGGCGATGCTCGCGAGCACCCCCGCCATCGGTCCTGAGCGGGTGATCGTTCGGTTCGAGTTCAGGGCGACTGCAACCGGCGCGCGCTGCCCATGGCGGTTGATGACAGCGAGTTCCTCGGACCCGGCTTGGCGCCTGGCAATGAGAGCGATAGCCAGTCGGTAGATCGCCTCTCGCAGGTCAGTCGCCTCAGCTAGCTCTGTCGGATCACAGGAGGTAGGGGCAGAGACGGTACCGCTGGCAAGAGCCCACTCGCTGAGCCTGGCGGGCGAGTCGAGCAGTTCCCGGGGCTGATCGGTTTCCCGGAACATCAGCGTCGCAGAGAAGTCGAGGCATAGCCGGTCGCTGCGGAACGAGAAGCTCTGCTCGGGAGTGGCCCCCCGGGGTATTATCACGTCACCATCTTAGATAGTGACGGATCTGAGGGAGGCCTTTTAAGTGGACGGGCAACTGGCCGCTCTGCTCGACGAACTGCACCGTTACGGCGTCAGCTACGACGCCGGGAAGCCGGACCGCCTCGACCGGCTCCGCAACCTTGAGCCTGATACCGCCGCCCTGCTTGCCCTGCTGGTGCGCGCTACCGGGGCACGCAAGGTGCTGGAGCTGGGTACTTCCAACGGCTATTCCACCTTGTGGCTGGCCGACGCCCTGCGCGCCAACGGCGGCCACCTGATCAGCGTCGAGATCGAGGCCGGCCGCAGCTCCCAGGCTGAGCGCAACCTTGACCGCGCGGGACTGCGGTCCGGAGTCGACCTGCGCGTGCAGGACGCAGCGGACGTGCTCAAGGGTTCGCCAGATGAGGAGTGGGATCTGATCTTCCTCGATGCCGAGCGTCCGGCCTATCCGGGCTACTGGCCCGACCTTGTCCGCACGCTCAAGCGCGGTGGCTTGCTGGCCGTGGACAACGTGATCTCACACGCCGGTCAGGTCGCCGAGTTCCGGGCGCTCGTCAGCGCGGACCCGCAAGTGACTGAGGCGCTCGCCCCGACCGGGGCCGGCCTTTTGCTCGTCGTGCGCAGCTGAGGGACAAGGTCTTCTGGCGATCCAGTCGCTCACCAGCTCACGAACGCGCCGCGTCGCTGCGCCACCTGGGTCGAGGGGCATTCGCATGACGACGCTGTAGTCCTTGAACCCGGTCACATGCCAGAACGCGTGTCCGCGCTGGTCAGTGACGAGAACATCGAGGCGCACCTGCCGGGCGGCCGCCGATGAAGGCGCAGACGTACCACTTGGCTGTTCCCCGCTTGCGGCGCTACCGGATGCGGAACCCCAGGAAACTGAACCCCTCGCTCATGTGCACCACGTAGGTCTTGGCCTCAAAGAGCCGCAGTCCCAGCGCGGCCAGCACGCCCGCGACATCTTCGCGCAGCGCCTGGGCGTCCGGCCGGTGCCGTTGACCAGCACGGCGAAATCGGCCGCTTATGCCGAGGCCCGGATTATGCCGACCGGGCTGGCGGGGGTCCTGGTCAGCGGGTTGCCCGCTGACCAGGGATCGGCATAATCCGGCGGGGATGGCTTGCGGTCTGTTACGGCAACCAGGTGAAGGCGTTCCTGGCCGCGATCGGCGGGCCGGAGGCGGTGCGCGGGCTGGACGCGCGGCAGGTAACCGCGTTCATGGTGGATCACTCGCGGGATCGTAATTCATGGTCGGCGAAGGCAATGGTGACGTCGCTGCGGGCGTTCCTGCGGTTCGCGCACGTGACCGGCCGGACGCTCGTCCCGCTGGCCGAGGGGGTGCCGGAGGTGGCGTCGTGGCGGCTGGCCGTGCTGCCCAGGGCCTGCCCGCGGCAGAAGTCGAGCGGTTGCTGGTCGGCTGCGACCGTCAGACGCCCGGGACGCTCCGCCAGCGCGGCGGGCACGATGTCGGTCCCGGCCGCCACCTGGGCGACCACCTTGATGTCATCCTCCAGGTTCAGCACGGAGACCAGCGTGTCCCGCAGAATCCGCATGTCCTCCGCGAGAAGGACCCGGATCATCACCCCTCCAAACGTGCGAGCTACCGCATATCCCAGAGCCCAGGCAGAACGTCTCACCGCTCTCCATTATCATGAACTGACCCCGGTTTCGTGCACACCTCCTGCTGCAGAAGGAAGATGGCACGATGCCGAACAGGTACGACGCGAGCACCAAGGCCTAGGCGGTCCGGCTGGCCCGCGAGCACGCCGGGGACTATCCAACCGAGTGGGCGGCGATCAGTGCGGTGGCGGGCCACCTGGGGATGAGTGCGGAGACGGTGCGCAAATGGCTGCGCCAGGCCGAGGTCGATGCCGGGGAGGCACCACTTCCCTCATCTGCCGCTACCGCCAGCAGCGGCACCGCCAGATCTGAGGCGTCCATTGGACCGGGCACGACCGGCGGGACGTCGACCCCGTGGATCAACATCGGCTGGCGACAGCTCAGCTTCAACAACCATGCTGAGCCGGCGTGGTCGAGATAGGCGTCGAGGCTGTCCAGCAGGGTGGCGCGGGCTGACGCCCGTGCGGGCGCTGGCGACTTCGCGCAGTACGGCCGGCACGGCGTCGCGCCGATCGGCGTGCAGGAGACGACGCCCAGTTGCCGCGCGGCTGCCTCCCATGGCGCGGTCTCCGGACCAGGATGTCCGGTGAGCAGCGCCTCCACCAGAACGAAGCGGCGCCGCTGCTGGGCGAGCAGCAGTTCGGCGGTCGCGGCCCGGTACGCCTCGGTCAGGGCGAGGGCGTGCTCGTCGGTCAGCTGCCAGATCATGCTGGCTGCGGCAAGCAGGGCGTCCGCCGTGGCCGGCCGGGCGGCGCGGCGGGACTCCTCGACCAGTGCGTCCCACAGCGCGGCGAAGCTGATCCGGTAGCACTGCAGCACCCCGGGCAGAGGTACCCCCTGGTGGGCGCGGCGGCGGCCGGTCTCCTGCGGGGCGGCTAGGTCGAGGGTAGCCTGCGGGTGGCGGATGGCAGTGACGATGGATCGCAAGCTATGCGCGATGGAGCGGTGCAGGTCCTCGGGAGGGACGAGCTTATCGCGGCGGTAGAGCGGGATCCGGTCGAGGACTGCGGCGTAAGCGTCTTCGATCAACGGGGTCAGCCGGGCCTCGGCCAGGCCGCATCGCCATGGCCGCCTCCGCCGCCCGGGCCGACGAGGACTGGACTGACGACGGCACCGCATCCGACGGGCGGATCTTCCGCACCGCACGCGGCGGGCTCATCCCCGCCCAGCAAGCCTCCCCGCTCGCCCGGCGGTCCTACGATCTGCGGCACGTCGGCGTATCCCTCGCCCTGAAAGGACGAGCAGAATGAACGCGGCTGACAGCCCTGCTGCAAGCAGGCACGTAGGCGTCGGAGTCGGGTCGCCGCCGCGTTGTTGCTCAGCAGATTCATCCATCTGGGCCAGCCGACTACGCAAGCTCGTCGGCCTGGGCCTCGGCCTGCCTCAGCCGCTGCTGCAGGCTGGCCCGCGACTGCACCCGGCACGGTGAGCAGCACAGCCCCTGTTAACGAGCCCCGATAGCCGAACGAACGAGGGCTGACCCCGATCGCGGCCGAGCTCGAGGGCAGAGAGTTAGCTCGCATCGAGGCGGCCCGGGACGGCGGCGCGACCTGGACCTGGATCGCCACAGTGGTGGTATGCCGGCCGAAACGGCACCCACTGGACATGGGCCGCGGCCGGGTAACCGCGCGAATCCCCCCGGCAATCGCCCGTGCGGGTGAGGCGGTCTGGGCCAGGAGTGCCTAAAGTCACTGGTCACGCCGCTGTTGATCTAACCGAGGAGGCTGGTCCGTGCCTGACGCCCGCCAGACGCTCACCCGGCACACGATCGAGATGGAGCATCGCCATCGCGAGTCCACCGGCGACTTCTCCGGGCTGCTGAATGCCGTCTCGACCGCTGTGAAGATGATCGCCAACCAGGCGAACAAAGGTGCCCTCGTCGGCGCGCTGGGCAGCGCCGCGGAACGGAATGTACACGGCGAAGTGCAGAAGCGCCTCGACGTGATCAGCAACGAGATCATGGTGGGCGAGACCGAATGGGCCGGTCACCTGGCCGCGATGGCCTCCGAAGAGATGGCCGACTTCTATCCTGTGCCGTCCCGGTACCGGCGCGGCAAGTACCTGCTCGTCTTCGACCCTCTGGACGGCTCCAGCAACATCGACATCAACATCTCCGTGGGCACCATCTTCTCCGTGTTGCGCAGCCCGCGTCCGGGCGCTGAGGCGCGGGCCGATGACTTCCTCCAGCCCGGCACCGAGCAGGTCTGCGCCGGGTTCGCCCTGTACGGGCCGTCCACCATGCTCGTGCTCACCACCGGTGATGGCGTTGACGGCTTCACGCTCGACCGCGACATCGGCGCCTTCGTGCTCACCCACCCGAAGATGCGCATCGCGACCGAGACCAGCGAATTCGCGATCAACTCCTCGAACGAGCGGTTCTGGGAGCCGCCGGTGCGGCGTTATGTCGCCGAATGCCTGGCCGGGCGCACCGGCCCGCGCGGCAAGGACTTCAACATGCGCTGGATCGCCTCGCTGGTTGCCGAGGCTTTCCGTATCCTCAGCCGCGGCGGCGTCTTCCTGTATCCGGCCGACAGCAAGGACCCTGGCCTGGCGGGACGGCTGCGCCTGATGTACGAGGGCAATCCGATCGCCTTCATCATCGAGCAGGCCGGCGGCCTGGCCAGCACCGGCCGCGGGCGGCTGATGGACGTGATGCCGCAGGACCTGCACGAGCGGGTACCCGTGATCTTCGGTTCCCGTGCTGAAGTCGAGCTGATCGAGCGGTATCACCGCGAGCACGTCGAGCCGAGCGCCGACGACTTCTCCCTGTTCAACAGCAGGTCCCTGTTCCGCGCCTGAGAGTCAGGAGCCGTCATGTCCCGTAAGCATCCGGTGATAGTCGTCACCGGGTCCTCCGGCGCCGGCACGACCTCCGTGACAAGGTCGGTGCAGGAGATCTTCCGGCGCCAGCAGATCACCCCGGCGCTGGTCGAGGGGGATTCATTCCACCGCTACGACCGGGCTGGCATGCAGGCTGCGATTGCCGACGCCGCCGCTGAGGGCAATCATCATTTCTGCCACTTCGGGCCGGAGGCCAACCTTCTGGAAGAACTGGAGGACCTGTTCCGCAGCTACGGCGAGACCGGCGGCGGCCGGTTCCGCCGGTACCTGCACGACGAGGACGAAGCCGCGCGGCACGGGCAGCCGCCGGGGACGTTCACCGAGTGGGAAGACATCCGCGAGGGCACCGACATGCTGTACTACGAAGGGCTGCACGGAGCCGTGGTCACCGACAAGGTGAACGTGGCCCAGCACGCCGACCTGCTGATCGGAGTGGTGCCGATCATCAACCTGGAATGGATCCAGAAGGCCCACCGCGACAAGAGCCAGCGCGGCTATACCACCGAGGAAATCACCGACACCATCTTGCGGCGGATGCCGGACTACGTGAATTACATCTGCCCGCAGTTCTCCCGCACCCATGTCAACTTCCAGCGGGTGCCCACCGTCGATACCTCCAACCCGTTCATCGCCCGGTTCATCCCGACCGCGGACGAGAGCTTCGTCGTCATCCGCTTCGCTGATCCTCGCGGCATCGACTTCCCCTA
>JASHTQ010000012.1 GCA_030040475.1 Streptosporangiaceae bacterium | reverse complement strand
GGCTGGGAATTGATGTTCTCGTCGTCCTTGGTGAAGTCGAGGCCGCCGCGCAGCGCCTCGTAGACCACCCGGCCGTAATTGCGGGCGGAAAGGCCCAGCTTCGGCTTGGTCGTCGCGCCGAGCAGCGGGCGGCCGTATTTGTTCAGGTATTCGCGCTCCATGACGATGCCGTGCGGCGGGCCGGCGAACGTCTTCACGTAATGCAGCGGTATGCGCAGGTCTTCCAGGCGCAGCGCGCGCAGTGCCTTGAAGCCGAAGACGTTGCCGATGATCGAGGAGGTCATGTTGGGGATGGACCCCTCTTCGAACAGGTCGATGTCGTAGGCGACGTACGCGATGTACTCCCCCTCCCGGCCGGGCACGGGGACGACCCGGTAGCACTTTGCCTGGTAGTGCTCGTGGGCGGTGAGCCGGTCGGTCCATACGACGGTCCACGTCGCGGTGGAGGACTCGCCGGCCACGGCCGCGCCCGCCTCGGCCGGCGGGACGCCCGGCTGGGGGGTGACCCGGAACGCCGCCAGGATATCCGTGCTCGCGGGCTGGTAATCGGGCTGGTAATAACCCATCTCGGCGTACGGGATGACCCCGGCATTCCACCGGCCTGCCGCCATGGCTCCTCCTCGAATGGAGCGGATCGCGGGTCGTGGTCGGCCCGCTCTTTCACCATGGCCGAACACCGGCAAGGTGTCTATTGACTATTCCTGGCGAACCATTAAGCAAAAGCTTGACTAATGCGGGGTTGCCGCCGGAAACAGCAGGCGCAGCAGCGTGCCCTGCCCCGGGTAACTGATCACCTCGAGCATCCCGCCGAGCAGTTCCGCGCGCTCGCGCATGCCGGGCAGCCCGTAGCCGGACGGCCCGGACCGGCCGGCCCCGGACTGGGCGGACCCGGACTGGGCGGACCCGGACTGGCCCGCAGGGGGAGCCGGCACGAAGCCCTTCCCGTCGTCCTGGACCTCCAGGATCACGGTGTCGCCGCGCGTCAGCAGCCGCACCCGGGCCGACCGGGCCTCGGCGTGCTTGGCGACGTTCTGCAGCGCCTCCTGGGCGATGCGGTACACGGCGGTCGCCAGGTGGGACGGCAGGTCGCACGGCTGGGCCTCGGCCTGGACATCGAGCTGGGGGAAGGACCTGGCGAGGGTTTCCAGGCTGGCGGCCAGGCCGAGATCGTCGAGCACCGGAGGGTGCAGCCCGGCTATCGCGAAGCGCGCCTCGTCGAGGGCGGCCTCGGCGAGCGACTGGGCCTCGGCGATCTCGCGGGCGGCGACCTCCGGCGCGGCCGCCACCGCATCCGCGGCGGCGGACAGGTGGAACGACAGGCTCACCACGCGCTGGCTGATGCCGTCGTGGATCTCTCCCGCAAGCCGGCGCCGTTCGGTCTCCTGGGCCAGCACGATCCGCTCGGCGTATCGCTCCATGGCCTCCTCGCGCTCGGCCAGCCTGCGGTGCAGCCGCGCGTTCTCGATCGCGCCCGCGATCAGCCCGGCGACCCAGCCAAGCAGCTGGACGTCCGCGTCGGTGAACTCGCGGCGGGCACGGGTGTGCACGTTGAGCACGCCCACCAGGTGGTGCGGCTTGCCGAGGATCGGCACCGAGGCCATCGAGGTGAGATCCTCGCGGCCCAGGGCGGGGATGTGCTTGTAACGCTCGTCGGACAGCTTGTCCTCGACGATCACCGCCGACCTGCCGTGGGCGGCGACCCAGCCCGACACCCCCTCGCCCATCTTGAGCTCGACCTGCCCGGCCATCTTGTGGAACGGCGGGGTCGCGCCGCCGAGCACCAGCCGCTGGCCCTCCTCGTCGAGCAGGTAGACGAAGCACACGTCCGTTTCCGTGGTCTCCGTGATCAGCGCCGCGATCCCCTGCAGGATCTCTTCGAGGTCAAGACCGGCCGAGATGGTCTCGATGATGCGGGCGAGCAGCCGCGCCTCCTGCACCGGATCGGTCAGGCCGAGCCGGGTCAATGGAAGATCCCCTCCCGCAGGGCCGCCGCCACGGCGCCGGCCCGGTCGGTGACGTCGAGCTTGCGGTAGATCCCGCGGACATGCGTCTTGATCGTCTCGGCGCTCAGCGTGAGCTGGCCCGCGATGGCGCGGTTGGACCGGCCGGAGACGATCAGCGCGAGCACCTCGCTCTCCCGCTGGGTCAGCCCGAGGTGCGCGCCCGGCCAGAACTCGCCGCTTTGCAGCCGCGCGGCGGATTGCGCGACCCGGGCCGCCAGGGCCGGATCCACCAGCGTCTCGCCGTGGTGGATCCGGGTGAGGTATTCGACGAGTTCGGCGCCGCGGACCCGCTTGAGCAGGAAGCCGGAGGCTCCCAGGCGGATGGCCTGGTAGAGGTAGTGCTCGTCGTCGTAGACGGTCAGGAAGACCACCTTGCAGCCGGGCCGCTGGCGAAGGATCGCCGCGCACAGGTCAAGCCCGCTGGTCCCGTGCAGCCGCACGTCGAGCAGGACGATGTCGGGCTCGGTCTGCGTCACGAGCGCGATCGCGTCGTCCGGCTCGCAGGCCTCGCCGACGATCTGCACGCTGCCGGAATAGGCGGCGAGCATCGCGCGCAGGCCGTCGAGCACCATCTGGTGATCGTCGACGATCACCAGCCGGGGCGGCGGCCTGGTCATGCCCGACAGCGTACGTTCCCGGCCGGGATTTCGGGATCCCCCGTTCTTCTCCCCCGGCGGGGGGAGGCGATGCCGCATGCCGGTGGGTACCGTCGCGGCAAGACCGGGCGCAATCCCAGGGAGTGAGAAGGCGGTGCCTGAGAAGCTGATGCGGATGCACCGCGCGCGCGGCCCGCGGCCGGCGATGCTGGCGATCGCGGGCGACAGCGCCGCCGGGAAGACCACGCTCACCAGGGGCATCGTCGCGGCGCTCGGGACGCGGCGCAGCACGTCCCTGTGCGTGGACGACTATCACCGCTACGACCGCGCGGAGCGCGGCGCGCTGCCGTTCACGGCGCTGCACCCCGACTGCAACTACGTGCAGATCATGGAGCAGCACCTGCAGCTGCTCGCGATGGGCGAGCCGGTGCTCAAGCCCGTGTACGACCACGCCACCGGGCTGCTGACCCGCCCGGAGCTCGTCGAGCCGCGCGAGGTGGTGATCGCCGAGGGCCTGCTGCCCCTGCACACCAGGCTGTCGCGCGCCTGCTTCGACGTGACCGTGTACGTCGACCCGGGTGAGGAGATCCGGCGGGAATGGAAGGTGCGGCGCGACACCGCGGAGCGAGGCTACAGCCGGGGCCAGGTCCTCGCCGAGCTGGCACGGCGCGAGCCCGAGTCGGCGGAGTTCATCCGCAGGCAGCGCCGCGAGGCGGACATCACCGTGAGCTTCGGCCCGATCGAGGGGCGGCACGACCCGCCGGGCACGCCGCTGTCGGCGACGCTGCTGCTCCGGCCGACCATCCGCCATCCCAACTTCGCCAAGCTGGTCGCCGAGGTGCCGCCGTCGGTGGCACATCTCAAGCTCCTGCGCGACGTGGACGGAAGCCCGGCCGATGCGCTGCACATCCACGGCTACGCGCCGGAAGCGGAGGCCGAGGTGCTCGCCAAGGCGATCTGGGAGGGCCTCGGCGTCGACGAGCCGCTGCCCGACTGCATCGGCATGATCGACACGAGCACGCGCAGCGAGCCGCTGCGGCTCGCGCAGCTTCTCCTCCTCTACCACGTGCTGCGGGATAGTGCCTGAGCCGGGATGACGACGCTCACCCAGCTGCGCACCTTCCTTGCGGTCGCAGAAACCGGATCCGTCCGGGCGGCGGCCGAACGCCTGGTGGTCACCGAGTCGGCCGTGTCGTCCTGCGTCGGCTCCCTGCAGAAGGACCTCAAGCTGGCGCTGGTGCGCAAGGACGGCCGCGGCCTCGCGCTGACCGACGCGGGCACGATCTACGCCGGGTACGTGCGCAGCGTGCTCGGGCTCCTCGACGAGGCGCACGCCGCCGCCGCGGGCGAGGCCGAGGGCGGCCTGCTGCGGATCGCGGCGGTCACCACGGCCGGCGAGCAGCTGCTGCCGGGACTGCTCGCCGCCTTCCGGGCGAGGTACCCGTCCATCGGCATCCTCCTCGAGGTGGGCAACAGGGAGCGCGCGCTGCGGCTGGCCGACGACCACCAGGTCGACCTCGTGCTCGGCGGCCGGCCTCCGCAGGGACCGGGATGGCCCCGGATGACCGCACACGCGATCCGCGCCAACCCGCTGGTGATCGTGTGCCCGCCGGCGCTGCTCGCCGACCTTCGCGCCGAGCCGGGCGTGGCGGCGCCCGCGGAGCCGGGAGTGGCGGCCACGCTGACCGCCGGTCCCCGGCTCGTCGGCTGGCTCGCCCGGCAGACCTGGCTGCTGCGCGAGCGCGGCTCGGGCACGCGCGCGACCACCGAGGCGTTCCTCGAGGAGCTCCAGATCGCGCCGGACACGCTGACCGTCGGCTCGAACGTGGCCGTCTGCGAGTCGGTCGCGGCCGGCCTCGGGGTGACCCTCATTTCCCGCGACGCCGTCGCGCGTGAGCTCGGCCGCGGCGTGCTGGCCGAGCTGCCGTGCCCCGGCACGCCGCTGCGGCGTGACTGGTGCCTGGTCTCCCGGCTCGGCGGCCTGCCCAGGCCGAGCCAGCTGTTCATCCGGCAGGTCCGGCAGGTGGAGGGCTGGACCGCCGCGGGGTGAGCGCGCCGGGTTGGCCGGCATTCACCTGGCGGCTCAACTGGCGGGGGGAAGCGTTTCCCGGCTGCCGAATTTAGCGTCTGGTTCGTGCCAAGTGGTGCTCTCGGAAGGAGCCACTGACGTGACCGGACCCAGCCTCGCTCCCATCATCATCCCGATCGTCGGGACGCTGTGCCTGATCGCGTGGCTTGTCGTGGTGTTCTACGCCGAGCGGCCGGCAGGTGGCCAGGACGCGGATGCGGACCGGGACCCGGCTTCGAGCCCGGGTGCGTAGCGGCGCTCGAGCGCCGCAACGTTCAGCGCCACCCTGCTGACGAGGGCGCGCTGACCGGCTCGGACGTCCGCGGCCCCGCCCTGCCACGCGGCCAGCGCGGGGCCGGTGAGGGCGGCGCCGAAGCAGAACGTCAGCGGCCACACGACCAGCGCCGACTGCAGCGCCGCGAGGTTGGCGGTCGCCTGCTCGGGGCGCTGCCCGCCGGCGCAGAACGCCACCCCGGCGAGCGTGGCAGGCAGGCAGGCCAGGGCCGCGACGGTTGCCTCGGCAACGTCCGCGGGTTCGGCGGGCCGGCCGGCCTGGCTGCCGACCATGCTGGGGGCCAGGATCATGCCGTCCGGCGCCGCGCCGTACTCCTGCACGGCGATCAGCACCTCGAGCAGCACGACCGAGGTCACCGCCTCGCATTGGGCGACCGAAGGCGAGCCGTCCGCCCGCACCTCGGGCTGCAGCACAGGGACCAGGCCGGCGTGCTGGCAGGCGGCGGCGTACCGGCCGATCGCCTGCGCGTTGGCGCGCACCGCGGCCGACGACGGCGCACCGGGGCCGATCCGCAGCGACGCTCGCCACGAGGCGAAAAGCGCCCCGCGGCCGGCGAAATACCGCAGCCGCGCCCACAGGCCGTCCAGGCCCTCGGCGACCGTCTCGCCCGGGCACCCGGGCAGCGGCCCTGCCCCGGTGTCCACCCTGATGCCGGGCAGCATGCCCCTCTCCCCGATCGCGCGGGGAAACGGGGTGCCGTCCGACATCTGCTGGCTCCAGGTCTGCCGGCCCAGGATCACGCCGCTGATGCCTGCCGCCAGGCCGGGCGCCGTGACCAGCATCTCGTGATAGGCCAGCCGGTCGGGCGCGGACAGCCCGGGGACGCCCTCATCGGCCGCGAGAATGCCCTTGGCCGGCGCGACGAGCGCGGCCGCGGTGCTCGCGAGATCCTTCATCCGGGCTCCGTCGACTGCTTCTGCCGTGGCACTGCCGACGCTAGCCAGCCCGGCCCGCTTCCGCTTCCCCCCGGGCGGTGAGGTGACGGGGGAGCACGCCGCCCCACGTGGCCAGGGCACAAGAGACGACGGCCTGGGCTGTCGGACGGGACAACCGCCGCGGTTGGCCATGACCGGCGCCTTGCCGTCCAGGGCGCGGGGTCGCAGGGTGGTAAACGTGGCCGAGGCACTGGGGCTGGATGAGATACCACCGCCCGTTCGGAATAAAAATGGTTTTGATTGTGGATAAGGTGCTCGGCTCGGCCGCGGCGGCGGTGGCGGACATCGGGGACGGGGCGTCGATCGGGATCGCCGGGTTCGGGGTGGCGCACAGGTTCCCGTCCAGCCTGATCGTGGCGCTGCGGGATGCGGGGCCGACCGGGCTGACCGTCTACTGCAACGGGCTCGGCCAGCCGGGCTTCCCGACCGCGCACCTGTTCGCGGACGGCCGCCAGATCGGGCGGCTCGTGACGTGCTTTTCGGCGCGGCCCGGCGTGGTGTCGGAGGCGGAACGGCAGATCAGGGCCGGGCAGATGACGCTGGAACTGGTGCCGCAGGGGACGCTGGTGGAGCGGATGCGGGCGGGCGGCGCGGGGATTCCCGCGTTCTATACGCCGGTCGGGATCGGCACCAGCCTGGCCGCGGGGAAGGACGTGCGGTACTTCGACGGCAGGCCGTACGTGCTCGAGCGCGCGATCACCACGGACTTCGCGTTTGTCCGCGCGCACCGGGCGGACCGGATGGGGAACCTGCGGTTTCGCGGCGGGAGCAGGAACTTCAACGTGAGCCTCGCCAAGGCCGCGCGGGTCACGATCGCCGAGGCGGATTCGATCGGGCCGATTTCGCCCGAGGATGTGGACCTGCCCGGGGTGTTCGTGTCGCGGGTGGTCGCGAGCACGACGCAGCTTGACGTGGCGAACCTGCCGATGCGGGTGAGCCGGCCCGCTTCCTGCTGGGGAGGCTGAGATGCGAGAGACGCTGCTGGACCCGACGGGCGCGAGCGAGCGGGCGGTGGACACGACGCTCGCGCCGCGGCCGCGCGGGCTGCGCGGGCTGACCCTGGGGCTGCTCGACAACGCCAAGCCGAACGCGTCCGTGCTGCTTTCTGAGGTGGGCGCGGCCTTGCGGCGGGATTTCGGCGTGCGGGAGTTCGTGATGTTCCAGAAGGGGTACTTCGGCACGCCGGTCGAGCAGAGCCTGATCCAGCAGATGCTGCGGCATTGCGACTTCGCGGTGGCCGGGATCGGCGATTGAGGCTCGTGCAGCGCGGCCAGTCTGGCCGACGGGATCCTGCTGGAGCGGGCCGGGCTGCCCGCGGTCAGCATCTGCACCGACCCGTTCGTGCTGACCGCGCGGGCGATGGCTGCTGCCTACGGCTTTCCCGGGTTCTCGTACGTGTCGATCCCGCATCCGGTGGCCAGCCTGACTGTCGTGGAGATCCGGGCGCGGGTGCGGGATCTGATGCCGGACCTGCTGCGGATCCTGGGGGTGGAGGTTTAGGTGGATGCGCCGTTTGCGGAGGACGCCGCCGCGGTGCGGGCGGCGATGGAGTACTACGCGGAGCAGGGGTGGACAGACGGGCTGCCCGTGGTGCCGGTCACCGAGTCGTACCTGGCGGAGTTCCTCTCCTTCGTGGACAGGGACCCAGGGGACGTGCTGCTCGACATGCCGCAGCTGAACAGGTCTTTGACCGTGCGGCTGGCGGCGATCAACGCTGGCCTGGCCGGGTGCCTGCCGTCGTACTTCCCGGTGGTGGTGGCCGCGTGGGAGTCGCTGGCTGCCGAGGGGTACCCGGTGCGCGGCATCTGGCAGTCGACGACCGGGACCGCGCCGTTCCTGATCGTGAACGGGCCGGTCCGGGGGCAGATCGGGCTGAACTGCGGCGGGAACGTGTTCGGGTCCGGGTTCCGGGCGAACGCGACGATCGGGCGGGCGATCAGGCTCGGCGTGCTGAACGCGTTCGGGCTGCGGCCACACGAGCTGGATCAGGCTACGCAGGGGACGCCGGCGAAATACACGTTCTGCATCGGGGAGAACGAGGAGGAGAGCCCGTGGCCGGGGCTGCACACGGAGTTCGGGCTTGCTGCCTCGGATAGTGCCGTGACCGGGATCGTCATTCGGTCGTGCGTGCATATCGAGGCGCGGCACACTCGGGTGCCGGAGCAACTGGCCGTTGATATCGCGGGGACTATCTCGCGGACCGGGGCGCTGATTCACGAGACGATCAGCGCCTGCGTTGTCTTGAGCCCGGAGCACGCGCGGCTGTTTGCCTCGGCCGGGTGGTCGAAGTCCGATATTCGGTCGTTCCTGTACGCGCACGCGGTGGTCTCCTGGTCCAAGCTCGCCGCGGCGGGCAAGGAGGCGGTGTCCAGCCGGACGCGGTGGCGGCTGCCGTCCGATCACCCGGATGCGCTGCCTGTTGCCGCTCCAGGCGGCATGGTCCAGGTGCTCAACTCGCCTGCAGCGGTGCTTGTCGTGGTCGCGGGGGCGGGGAACTCCGGGGTGTCGGCGGTGGTGGAGACGTTCGGGCCGCGGGGCGGGGCGCCGCCGGTGACCCGGGTCCGGGTGTGAGGCTGGGCGTTGGGGCCGGGGGCGCGGCGGCCTTTCATGATCATGGACAGTTTTCGGCGATATTCACGGAAAACTGTCCATGATCATTGTCCGGGTGGCGGGGTCAGGCCCAGGAGGCGGGCGGCCAGTTCGTCCACCGTGTAGGCGGCCGCGTCGGTCTTGAAGTACGCGGCCATCGCGTCGAGCGCCCCGGTCGCCTGCCGGGCGCCGGCGACGGACCGGTGCACGTGCGTGTGGACGTCGATCGCGTCCAGGGCGGCGAGGTCCACTGGTCGTCTCCTGCGGCGAGTCGGGGTTAAGTACTTATTGTGCGCGGGCCTTAAGGACCGGGCCAAAGACCCGCCGGAGACAGGGATTACGGCCCTAAGAAACGCGCCGCGGAAACGCGAAAGTGGAAAGCAGTTCAGCGAGCTGGCCATGATCGCCGGCTAACCCCAAGGCCCGGGTCCGGGCGGGCGGCTCTTCGCCTCAGCAGCCCGTCCGGTACCCGTCAAGCGTCCGCCCCCGGTGCCCCCGTGCCGGGGGCGGACCCGTGCCCGCAGGCTCCGGGAGTCAGGAATCCAGGTAGGCAAGTACCGCGAGGACGCGCCGGTTGTCGTCGTCGGAGGGGGCCAGGTCCAGCTTGGCGAAGATGCCCGCCGCGTGCTTGCTCACCGCCTTCTCCGTGATGAACAGCCGCTGCGCGATCGCGACGTTGGACCGGCCCTCGGCCATCAGCGCGAGCACCTCGCGTTCCCTGGGGGTCAGCCGGGACACCGGCTCGATGCGGGAGCGCCTGGTCATCAGCTTTCCGACCACCTCGGGGTCGAGCACGGTGCCGCCCGCGGCCACGGTGCGGATCGCCGCGGCGAACGCCTCGTCGTTGAACACCCGGTCCTTGAGCAGGTAGCCGACGCCGCCCGCCTGGTCGGCCAGCAGCTCGCGCGCGTAGAGCTGCTCGACGTACTGCGAGAGGACCAGGACCGGCAGGCCCGGCACCTGGGCGCGGGCCTGCAGGGCCGCGCGCAGCCCGTCGTCGGTGTGCGTGGGGGGCAGCCGCACGTCCACGATGCCGACGTCGGGGCGCTGCTCGACCAGCGCCTTGAGCAGTTCAGGGGCGCTGGCCACCGCGGCCGCGATCTCGAAGCCGTGCGCGGACAGCAGCCGGACCAGGCCCTCTCTCAGCAAGAAGAGGTCTTCGGCGATGACAATGCGCACGGCACCTCGATGACGACGATGGTCGGGCCGCCCGGCGGGCTGTTCACCGCCAGGATGCCATCAAACGCAGCCAGCCTGTTTTCCACCCCGGCCAGCCCGGTGCCCTGGGCCGGGTCGGCGCCGCCCCAGCCGTCGTCGGTGACCTGCGCACGCAGCATGCCGGCGCCGTGCTCCAGCTGGATCCGGACGCTCTGGGCGTGCGCGTGCTTGGCCGCGTTGGCAAGCGCCTCGGCGACCGAGAAGTAGACGGCCGAGGCGACCGGCAGCTCGACCTGGCCGGGCAGGTCGATGTCGAGCCCGACGGGCAGCGGGGCGTCCAGCGCCAGGGCGCGGATCGCGTCGGCGAGACCGCGGTCGGCGAGCACCGGCGGGTAGATGCCGCGCACCAGGTCGCGCAGCTCGGTAAGGGCGTGGGAGGAGGCCTGCTTGGCCTCGGCAACCAGCGCGAGCGCCGCCTGCGGGTTGGTCGGGAACAGCCGCTCGGCCGCCTGCAGGCTCATGCCGACCGCGACCAGACGGGCCTGGGCTCCGTCGTGCAGGTCGCGCTCGATGCGGCGCAGTTCGGCGGCCGCGGTGTCGACCGCGACGCGGCGGGTCTGGGTCAGCATCTGCACCCGTTTGGTCAGCTGCTGGGCCCTGGCCGCGAGCTCCGGGTCGGGCAGGTCGGCGAGATGCTGGCGCATCACGCGCGGCGCCAGCCACAGGCCCACCGCCAGCAGCACGGAGCCCTCCAGGGCGTCCACCCAGAGCGCGGTGGGCGGGTCACTGTTGCCCAGGTCGGCGAAGCCGTACGTGAACCCGGGCACCGCGGGCCAGAACACCGCGATCAGCCAGCCGTAGGCGCCGAGGACCAGCAGGCCCGCCACGCCCAGCGTCGCGGCCCAGGCCCGCGACCGGAAGATCAGCACCAGCGCGGCCGTGGCCATGGCCAGGTCGATCAGGGCCGCGTCGAGGCCGTCGAACCCCCCGATCCCGAACCAGTTGCCGGGCCCGAGCAGCTGCATCGTCAGCGCCACGACCGGGATCAGGAGCAGGGCCTGGGCGGCGGAGATCCCGCCACGGCGGCTGTGACTCCACCGGGCGGCCAGCGCCCTGACCAGCCCCGCGCCGGGCGCGTTCAGCCGCAGCAGCAGCCACAGGCCGACCGCGAACAGGACGCCGGCCTCGGCGAGCACCGGCCGGGCGCCCCAGGCCCCGGGACCGGCGTGGACGAACAGGTACTGGACATGGCTGGCGTTCCCGTCGCGGTACGTCTTGGCCAGCATGAGCCCGAAGATGGCCAGCGCGAGCACGGCGTAGGGCACCAGCTTGGCCGCCAGCTTCGGGGCGAAGACGATGGCCAGGACCGCGATGCCGAGCTCCGCCGGGATAAGCCCGTGCGCCCCGCCGGCCATTATGGCGGCGGACATCGCGATCGGCACCAGCAGCAGGCCCCACGCCCGGTCCCGGATCCACCCGCGCGGGCCGCCCTGGCGCGGGCCGCCCTTGGCCTCGCGTACCAGGATGAACGCGATACACCCGATCGTCAGTGCCAGCACAATCGCGAAAAGCATGACCACGGACTCCTTTTCCACCCGTCCTGCTCCCATCTTGGCTGCTCCTGCTGGGGGTGGCCAGGGGCCTGCGACCCCGAACGGTGGTAGGCCTAGGCCCACCACGGCAGCGGTGGTGCTGGGAGATTCGGGCCGGCTAGGCGGTGTCTTCCATGCTGACGCGGTGGCCGGCCGCCCGGAGGCGGGAGAGCGTGGACGCGAACTGGCGCAAGGTGCGTTCCGGCGCGGCGGCACCGAGCCAGCGCTGCAGTTCCTCGTCGAAGGCCGCCCCGGCCGCGGCCAAGATGCGCCGGCCCTCGGGGGTCAATTCCAGCAGCGATGACCTGCGGTCGGCGGGGTTGGGCAGCCGCCGACAGTAGCCGCTGGCCTCGATCCGGTCCACCAGCTTGCTGGTGCCGCCGGTGGTGATGCCCAGTTCGGTGGCGATGTCGCAGACCCGGCAGTTCGGCAGCCCGTCGATCACGGACATGGGCTCGAAGTGCGTCAACGGCAGGCCGAACTCGCTCTTCAGCCTGGCATCGATCGCGTTCCAGAGTTCGATCTCGAACCGGATGAGGTCGTTGAACAGCCGCCTGAGCTCTGCCGTCACCAAGCCTCCTCCACCTTGAGCGCTAGCTTACTTCCCACGCCGCGGAACTATGTTCCATAGCATGAATGGCGTGCCGCAATCGCATGGCGGGCCGGCCTGGCGTGCCCGCCGGACGCCGGCCGGGTCAGCTTACCCCCGGGTTGCCGCCGGTCATGGTGGTCGCGGCGAGCGAGCCGAGCACGACGGGGTTGAGCCGCCGGTGCTCATAGCGCAAGGCGAGCGCCAGCAGGACCAGGCCGACGGCCACGCCAAGGCCGGCCGCGGCGGGAAGAGGCGCCTTGAAGGCCAGGTCGCATAGCAGCGCGACGGTAGCGCCGCCCAGCACGCAGTTGACCACGATGACCATGCTGGCCATGGTGAGCAGGAGCGACCAGCGGCCATAGCGCACCGCGTGGTTCCCGGCCACCGAGTCGTCCGCCTCGAAATAGGGTGGCGCTGAGGGAGCCAGCGCCGCGTAGTAGCGCCTGATCAGGGACCAGTGACCCGAGGTGACGTCTGATGAACGCCGGCGAACCGGCCGCGGTGGCCGGGCTGAACCGCAGCAACCCGCATGGTCCCGGGATAACCAGGGAGCGGGCCGACGGCGGCTTCCGCTATCGCGAGCCGTCCGGCGCCCCGGTCACCAGCGGCCAGGCCTTGCAGCACATCGGCGCGCTGGCCATCCCGCCCGCCTGGACGGACGTCTGGATCTCGGCTGACCCGCTCGGTCACATCCAGGCCACGGGCGTCGACAGCAGGGGCCGCACCCAGTACCGCTATCACCAGCAGTGGCGGGAGCAGCGCGACGCCGAGAAGTTCACGCACATGCTCCGGTTCGCGGCCGCGCTGCCCGCGCTGCGCACGGCGACGGTACGCGATCTCGGCGGCCGACGCCTGGACCGGGACCGGGTGGCGGCGGGTGCCGTCCGGCTGATCGACCTCGGCCTGTTCCGCATCGGCGGGGAGAAATACGCGGAGCTTGATCACCACTACGGCGTGACCACGCTGTGCAAGCAGGACGTGACGGTGACGCGGGACGGCGTCGCCTTCGATTACATCGCGAAGGAGGGCAAGCGCCGCACGATCTCGGTCGCCGACCGGGCGGTCCGGACGATGGTGCGCGCGCTGATCGGCAGTGACAACGGCCTCGACCCGCTGCTGTGCTTCCTGGACGGCGATGCCTGGCGGCCGCTTCGGTCGCACCAGGTGAGCAGCTACATCGCCATCCGGGCCGGCGGCCACTTCACCGCCAAGGAATTCCGCACCTGGAACGCGACCGTGCTGATGGCGCTGCTGCTGGCGAACGCCGATCCGGCGCCGACCGCGAGGGGCCGCAAGAGCGCGATCAACACCGGGATCCGCGGAGTGGCGGACTGGCTGGGAGACACTCCGGCCGTGGCGCGGGGCTCCTACATAGACCCCCGGGTGATCAGCCTTTACGAATCCCGGGGACGGCTACCCGGTATCCCCCGGCTGCCCGCCGTGCTGCCCGCCGCCGCGGAGGCCGAGGTCGCGGTGGCAGCGCTGCTCGCCGCCGACGATCGCTGAATCGGCGAACCCGGGCCGCGGAAGACCCGAGGATGGGCGGATGGCGGGCGCGGGAGAAGATGGTGTAAACCGCGGGTGTCCGGCGTTCGCCGGCAGGGATCCGGCGGCGTCCGGCGTCCGCCGTCCGGCGGCAGGGAGGGAGCCGACCCGACCGTGAGCGCAGGGAAGGTCATGCGGAACGAATCCGGCGGGCAGGCACACGTCGGCGGGCTGGTGATGGCGCTGATCTGTGCCGCCCAGTTCGTCCTCCAACTGGATTTCAGCATCGTGAACGTGGCGTTGCCGACGATCCAGGCCGATCTGCACATGGCCGCGGCCGAGCTTCAGTGGGCGGTGACCGGGTACGCGCTGACGTTCGGCTCGCTGCTGCTGGTCGGTGGTCGGCTGGCCGACCTGCTCGGACGGCGCAGGCTGCTGGTCATCGGGCTGATCGTCTTCGCGGTCGCATCGCTGGCCTGCGGCCTGGCGCGGTGGCCCGCCATGTTGATCGCCGCACGACTCGTCCAGGGCGGCGCCGGGGCGCTGGTGTCACCGGCCGCGTTGTCGCTGCTCACGACGACTAACGCCGAGGGCGCGGCAAGGAACCGGGCGCTGGCCATCTGGCAGGCGACGACGGCCGCCGGGGCGACCGCCGGAATCGTGGCCGGCGGCCTGCTCACGCAGTACGCGGGCTGGCGGGC
>JASHTQ010000147.1 GCA_030040475.1 Streptosporangiaceae bacterium | reverse complement strand
GACCTGACCTTCAACCAGCTGCTCGGCATCAACGACGATGACGTGATTGCCGGTTACTTCGGATCCGGTGCGCAGGGGCACCCGAATAAGGGCTACGAGCTGTGGGCGCCGAGCACCTACCGGAACGAGAACTTCCCTGGCTCGGTGCAGACCCAGGTCACCGGGCTGAACGACGAGGGGGTCACGGTCGGGTTCTGGTCCACGATGAACACCTCGAGCATGACCAACGACAACTTCGGCTTCTACGAGGACAACGGTCACTACTACAACGTGAACTTCCCGACCGGCGACAACGCGAGCCCGCAGGTTGACCAGCTGCTCGGCATCAACGACCACGGCATCGCGGTGGGCTTCTACACCAACGGCCAGGTCAGCAACCGCGGCTACGAGTACAACATCCGCACCCGCCAGTTCACCCGCGTGCTCCCGCCCGGCTTCACCAGCGGCACCTCGCTGCAGAGCCCGAGCCTGACCGCGGCGGCGATCAACAACCACGGCGACGTGGCCGGCTTCTACAACAAGACCTCCTCGCAAGTGGACGCGTTCCTGCAGCTGGCCGACGGCCAGTTCATCACCCTTGCGGTCCCCGGCGCCTCGATGACCCAGGCGTTCGGCGTGAACGACAGCGACGAGGTGGTCGGCGCTTACACCGACGGTACCGGCAACAACGCGCAGACCCACGGCTTCACCTGGACCCCTGGGCGCGGCTTCACCACCGTCGATGACCCGCACGGCGTCGGCACCACCACGATCAACGGCGTCAACGACCACGGCGACCTGGTCGGGTTCTACACCGACTCGGCCGGCAACACCGACGGCATGCTCGCCCAGCCGTAGCAGCTGCCCGGCCACCGATCAGCCGCGGGGATCCGCCGGATCCCCGCGGCTTTCCGCGTCTGCCCACCGGTCGGACGTTAGGACCGGGAGCTTGTGATCTCAGGCACGCGGTGTCGTGCCTTGATCGGCGTGCCCGGTCGGCGGTTGCGCGGCGTGCTCGCGCAGCCCCAGCATGTCCGCGAGCGCCGGGATGTCGTCGCGCCCGGCTGGCGCGAGGTGCGGGAATTCGGGCACCACGGGGTGGGGCGAGGTGGTTACGCCGAGTGGACGGCCGACCACCAGCGACAGCGTGGTCCCGAACGCGTCGTCGTGCAGGGCGCGGCCGTTTCCCGAGCCGGGCGCGAAGTGCGCCGGCCGGCCGGGCCGGTACCGCAGTTGGTCGGGCAGGAATGCGGCCACGAGCGTCGCGGCGTGCTCGTCGGGGTCGGCGGCCCGGCTCAGTTCTGCCACGTGCACGGCGGTGCGCCGCACGACGTCGGCGTACGTGGCGACGTCGTCGGCAGGCGAGCCGGCGTTGAGTGCCTCGGTGTCCGCGCCCGGCCGCGGGAAGAAAAACGACCGCAGCAACGGATGGGCGGCCCGGCTGACCTGCCGCCGGGGGGCGTGCCCGGACAGGCTGATCCGGGTCCACACGGCGACATCGGTGCCGCCGAACGCGGCGTCAGGAACCTGAACGGCGATCGCGGTGACGTTCCGGCCGCCCAGCAGGTTGCCCGGCGTCCCGGCGAACACCTCGGGACGGTACTGGTTGTCCGCCAGAGCGCGAGTGAACGCGAACAGCGCCACCGCGTCGCCCCAGAACGGGTCCTGCGCCAGGCCGAACCACGCCGACCCGCCGTTGCTCAGCGCGAAGGCTTGCCCGGTATGGCCGGCGCCGAGCTCGGTGCCTTCGAGGCCCGGCAGGCCCGGCCCGGCCGCGTAGCGGACCTGCATGTCCTGGTTTCCGTCCGCGTCCGGCTCGCCGAAGCTCATCAGGAACGCTCGGTCTTCGCGCGTGCCGCCATCGCTGGCGATGACGAACTCGTATAGGGCATCCGGCCGGAACGTGATCGGGTTGGACCGCCCCGAGTCCGGGTTGACGGTCAGCACGAGCGTCGATGTGCCCGGCGTCTCCGGGAACACGTACATGTCGCACAGGTTGAGCCGACCGTCCTCGATCGCTGTCGGGCTGTCGAAATGGTGGGACATGCCTTCTCCTCATCAAGGTCGCGGCCGGGCAGCGGGCGCTGCCCGCTGCCCGGCGATGCGCGGTCAGGAGGCGACGATGCCCTCGCCGCCGACGGCGCCGGGGACGGTGACCGAGCCGGTCTGCGTCAGCGAGCCGCCGGGGCCGATGCGGAAGGCGTCGACATCGCCGGGTCCGCCGGCCTGGACGTACAGGTACTGGCCGTCAGACGACACCGCCGCGTCGGTGGTGCCGGCGTCGGTCGTCGCCGTGCCGAGTTGCGTGATGGCGCCGTCCGGCTCGGTGCTCAGGATCGACTCGGTGGCGCTGCCGGCGTTGGACGCGTACAAGGTGCCCTCCGGTGCCGCCGTGATCCAGCAGGTCGCGGCCTGCCCGGTGGCGGCGCTGCCAAGCTGCGTGAGCGCCCCGTCGGACGCTATCGCGAAGGTGACAATGGCACCGGCGCCCGTTTCGGCGAGCGCGAGGTGCCCGTACTGGTCGAAGGTGAACCCGAACGGGATGGTGCCAGGAAGCGACGTCACGGTCGGCTCGGCGGACGGGCCGAACAGGCCGTCCCTGAAGACATCCACTGAGTTGGTGGCGTTCTTGGTCGTGACCACGAGCTGCGAACCGCCGGGGGTGAACCCGATCTGGCCGGGCGTCCCGGTGAACACGGTGGAGGAACTCGTGCCCAGGCCGAGGTCGCGGGTCCAGGACGGCATCGGGATCAGGTAACCGCCGGCCTGGAGGAACCCGGCCACCGAGCCGCCGCCCCATGCGTTGAGGACGAAAACCTGGTCACCGTAAACGGCGATGCTGACCGGGAACTGGCCGCCCGAGCTGATCACCTGGCTGCGGATCAGCCCGTCGCCGCGGACCCGGAACACGGTGATCGTGTTGCTTCCGGCGTTGACCGCGTACAGCAGCCCGGCCTGCCTGTCATAGGCAAGCGAGCCCTCCGAGGACAGGTGGTCGACGACGGAGCTCATCGTCGCTCCCCCGTCTCCCCCGGTCGGGTAGCTGCCGACCTGCTGCAGTCCGCCCGCGGCGGTTCGCGTGTAAGCGACGATCGTGTTGCCGGCAGCGTTGTCGGTCTGGACGAACACCGCATGTACCTGGCCTGGCCAGGCATCCGCGGCCGCTGCGCTGGCCGGCAGGGCGGACAGCGCGGCGGCCGCCGCTGCGGCCATGGTGACCGCGGCCAGCTTCGAGATGGACTTCATGACTCCCCTTCGACACGAGACGGGCCTAGTGGTCTGGCAGTTGCGTCCGGCCGTGACGCCACGGTCGACAGCATGCTGCGCCGCGGATTGATCGCGCCTCGTTCGATCCGGATGAATTCCGCCGGGGCCGCCGGTGCCGGTGCCGCCGGATCAGGTCCGCTCGACCAAGGCGGAGGGCGCCAGCAGGCCGAGGTTGCGCGCCGAAGCGACCGCCTCGGTGCGGCTATGGGCGCCGAGCTTGGCGTAAAGATTGCGCACGTGAGTCTTCACGGTGCTCGTCGACACGTGCAGTTCAGCGGCGATCTCCGGCGCTGACAGGTGGGTCGGCAGGTAGCGCAGCACCCGGAGTTCGCTCTTGCTCAGCGGTTCCCGCACCTGCCCTGGCCTGGCGGTCCGCTCGCCGGCCGCCAGGAGGTCGAGTATCTCGGTGGTCAGCCGGTCATGGCAGGTACCCTGACGTGCGTGGCTGGCGAGCAGTCCTGGCACGGGATGCAGCAGGAACCACAGCAGGGCGCGGTCAGCTTCGGCCAGGTCGAGCGCCCGCTCCAGTGCCCGCGCGCTCGCGGCCCGGTCGCCTAGCGCATCACGTGCGGCGGCCTCGAGCAGAAACCCTTCGGTCAGCCAGGACCGCCAGCCCGCCTTCGCCGAGCCGCTGAGCACCGGAGCGAGTGCCGCGGTTGCGCCTTCCGGGTCGTCGCGCACCAGGCACAACATCGCGGCGGCGACCCGCATCTCGCCCCGGACACGGCCGGATTCCCTGACGTCCGCGATAAGCCGTTCGGCCCGGTCGAGCTCACCGAGGCGCACGAGCGCAATGGCCAGCCATGCGCGCAGCGGCCGGACAAGCGGATGCGCCCCGCCGAGCGGCTCGCCAGCCTCGAACGCTGCCAGGGCGGCGGCGGGATTGCCGCGGCCCAGCTCGAGCTGGCCGCGAAGGTACTTGATCCCCATCGCCACGACCGGCCTGTCCTCGGCGTCGATGGCGCGCTCGGCCCGCTGTACCCAGGCATCCGCCTCATCGAGCCTGCCCTGCCAGGCCAGCGCGGACCCGAACGTCATGTACGCGAGCCCCGCGAACGGGTCGTCGGTCCAGCCGTGCCGTTCTGCCAGCTCGATGGCTTGCCTGCTGGGTCCCGCCGCCAGCGCAACCTGCCGCGTCAGCTCGACTTCCCCGCGGTAGATCAGGGCCATGAACTCCAGGTAGGGCCGCCCGATCCGGCGGGCGAGCGTCACCGCCTGGTCCAGATGGGCCTCAGCCTGATCCGGATCGCCGGTCCACGTCTCGCTGTCGCCGAGGCTGACCAGCGCCAGCGCGTGAAGCTCCGCCCCGAGGCCGGGCTGAGCGGCCTCGGGTGACCCGGCCGCCGCGAGCAGCCGCCGGGCCAGCGTGCCGCGGGCCCGCTGGTCGCCGGTCTGCTCGACCATGAGCAGCCGCACCACGTCGAGCAGCACGCTGGCCGAGCCTCGCTCCGCCTCTGCCTTCGCGGCCGAGGCGCTCTCGGCCAGCGCGAGGTACCGCTCGGCGGCAGCGAGCGATCCCTGGGCCAGTTCGTCACCTGCCGCGGCCGCCGCCAGCTCGGCATCGGCACTGGCAGCTCCGGCAGGAAAGGCGGACATGAGCGCGTGGACGGTTGCGCCCCGCCCGTCGAGGTACAGGCCCAGCCAGTGGCCCGCCACGAGGCTGGAGGCCAGCGGCCAGTTCTGGGCGGCCAGGGCGTGCCGGATCGCCTCGGCCGGGTGGCCGTTCGCGGCCAGCCATCCAGCCGCCAGCTCGTGCAAGGCGGGGACCTCGTCGGGCTCGGCGTTCCGCAGCTCCAGCTGAAGGAGGTCGGCGAACAGATGGTGGTAACGGAACCAGCTGCGCGCTGAGTCCAGCGGCACGATGAACACGTTCGCGCTCTCCAGCGCCAGCAGAGCCCGCTCACCTCCGGTGCCGCCGGTGAGCAGGTCGGCCAGCTGGCCGTTGACCCGCTCCAGGACGCTTGTCCGCAGCATCAGCCGTCGGACGTCGGCGGGCTGACGTTCGAGAACCTCCGCGAGCAGGTACTCGGTGACGGTCCGCTCGGTGCCGGAGAACTCGGCGGCAAACCGCGCCGGATCGGGGTGGCCGGCCAGGGACAGCGCGGCCAGCCGCAGCCCAGCGGCCCATCCCTCGGTCCGCTCATGCAGCCCCACCAGCGCGCCGTCGGTCAGCTCCAGCCCGCCTGCCCGGAACAGCTCCCGCGCTTCGGCCAGGGTGAACCGCAGGCCTTCCGCGCGTATCTCGGTCAGCCCGCCCTCCAGCCGGAGCCGATGCAGGCCCAGCCTGACATCGTGCCGGGTGGCCAGTATGATCCGCAGCTGCGGCGGAGCACGCAGCACCAGGAGTTCGAGCTGCTTGCGTGCTTCCTCGGATCGCAGTTCGTGCACGTCGTCGATCACCAGCCACAACCGGTCCTGCAGTGGTGCCAGGTCGGCGAGCAGCCGCTCGACGATGGCCCAGTCATCCAGATCGGGTGACGGTGTCAGGTCCCGTATCTGCCGGGATCCGGCTGAGGTTGCGCGCAGGGCGGTGAGCACCGACAGCCAGAACCGCTGCGGGTCGCGCTCGTCCCGCACCACCTGCACGAGCGCCGCGCTGTCGGCCAGGTTCCGCTGATCGATCCACGATGTGACAAGAACCGTCTTGCCGCTGCCGGCTGGCGCGGAGACAACGGTTACCCGTGCGGACTGGTCCAGCTGCTGCCACAAGGTCGGGCGGGCGACTATCGCGGGAGCAGCTGTCCGGCTGACCAACGCGCGTGCCATCCTTCGCGACGCGAGCGTCATGGCCGTCTCGACTGTCACCCGATCGTCTGGGAGATCGCCCGGAGTACCTGACCCGGCTCGGTCCGGGTTGTGTAGTCCCGGTGGACGTCGATCCAGCGTATGACGCCAGACGCGTCGACGACGACGACCGCGGGCATCGGCAGCGCCGTTGTCCCGTCGGCGTTGACCTTGGTCAGGTCCAGGCCGAGCCGCAGCTGGGCAGCGCGAGCGCCGTCGCTGGGAGCTGTCAGAATGCCGAGCTGACCGGCAATCTGGTTGCCGGGATCCGACAGCACCGTGAACGTCAGCTCCTTGGCCTGCTTGGTGGACAGTGACCCGTCCGGAGCCTGCGGGCTGATGGCGACCAGCGGAATGCCCCGCTCGGCCAGCGCGGGAACGAGCTGGGCCTGATAGGTGCGCAAGGCGATGTTGCAGTACGGGCACCACCCGCCGCGGTAGAAGACGATCACGCTCGGCCCGGAGCCCAGGGCCTGCGCCAGCGACGTCGGCTGCCCCGACACGTCGAGCAGGTTGCCGTCCGGCATGCGGTCGCCTGGCCCGGCTGTCGCGCTCGCGAGCCCGGCCGCGGCCAAGCCGCGCTGCTCGGCCGCGAACGCCTCGGCGATGTCGGCGGAGAGCCGGCCGGCCGAGGCGTCGTGATGCTCGGCCACCTGCTCCGCGATGGTCAGATCGGTACTCACCATTACCTCCCGGGTCAACTGGGCTGCGGTCCAGAATCCCAGGCAAAAAATGGAATGTCCAATCCATAATTGCTAGGCTTGCCGGCATGTCCAGCATGGCCTCCGGCGGTAAGCCCGCCGCCCGGCTGACCCGCAAGGGTCAGCAGACCCGGGAGCGGATCGTGGCGGCAGCCGCCGACCTCATCCTCCGGCAGGGTGTTGCGCGCACCACGCTCGAAGACGTCCGCGCCGACGCGGGCGTCAGCAGCTCGCAGATCTATCACTACTTCGCCGACAAGGAGTCGCTGGTCCGCGCCGTCGTCGACTACCGCACCCAGACCGTGGTCGGCGAGATCCACGAGCCCGCGCTGGCGACGATCGACGGTATCGGCGGCCTGCGCGCTTGGCGCGACATGATCGTCTCGATCCAGCGCGACGTGGGCTGCCGGGGCGGCTGTCCGCTCGGCTCGCTCGGCAGCGAACTGGCCGAGTTGGATCACGCTGCCCGCCGCGACGTCGCCGCGGGCTACTCCCGGTGGGAGGCGGCGATCTCGGCGTGCCTTGTTGGCATGCATGACCGCGGTCAGCTCGGCGAGGCCGCTGACCCCGGCCAGCTGGCCGTCGCAGTGCTTGCCGCGCTGCAGGGCGGCCTCCTGCTTGCGAAGGTCGAGCGGGACGTCAGGCCGCTCGCGGCCGCCCTGGACGCGATGATCTCGCTGATAGCGTCGCTCGCTCCGGCAGGCCGGGGCGACCCTGCGGTCCTCCCGTGCGCCGATGACGTGCCGGGCTAGCAGAGCCGGCAAGGACGGATCGCCGCGGCGAGCGCGGCCGACTGGGGCGCCGCGGCGAGCGCGGCCGACTGGGGCGCCGCGAGGGCAGCCGGC